>JAEWAH010000290.1 GCA_023391725.1 Bacillota bacterium
CGCGGCACGGTGCGAAGGCTCCTCTGGAGGGGAATTTCTATGGGCTTCTTACCCAATGTTCTTCTCCCTCCGCCCAGGGATTCCAAAGGGATGCATCCCTCTGGCGGGGTCCAGGGGCAGAGCCCCTGGCCTCCCTTACCTATACCCCAGCACCCGGCCCACAAGCCTTGTGCCCTCGGGGTCCTTGAGCGGGATGGGCGCGTAGGCCTTGTTATCGGAAGTGAGGCGGGCGCCGCGGCGATCCCTGACGAAGCGCTTGCACACGGCCTCGTCACGAAGCATGAAGATGCCGATCTGATCGTTTTGCAGCTCCTGCTGCTTATGCACCCACACAATGGCGCCGTCCGCAATAGTGGGTGTCATGGAATCGCCGCGGACCCGGATGCCAAAATCCGCGCTTTCCGGGATATCCGCCGCCGGAAAATCAATATGCTCAAAGTCGGATTCGGCGTACAACGGCACGCCGGCTGCGGCCGGGAAGTTGTACACCAGCATGGTCTTCATCGGCACACCGCCGCCTGGCACCACATGGGGGATGCGCAGCACCGCGCACACCGCCTGCTGGGTGCTTATGTTTGAGGACCGGTAGGCCTCGGTGAGCGGCCGCTCCCAGCCGGTATCCCGCTCACGGGCTCCCGTAAAGCCCATCAGGTAGTTCACGTCCACTTGCAGCGCCCGGGCCAGGGCGGAAAGCTTTGGCTGCTTGGGATTCCCAATGGCCCCGCTCTCATACCGCTGCGCCGTGGCCTCCGATACGCCCACCATTTGGGCCAGCTCCTTGAGCGTCAGACCCCGCTCCTCCCGGACCTTGCGCACCCGGTCACCAAACGCCATGCCCATTCCTCCTGTCTTCTTCGAATCGTGAACGCTTGGCGGGGCGATGCAGGCATCGCCCCCTACGGCGCTAACCAATCCTCAGTCAGCCTGAGGGCTGACAGCTCCTTTCAAAAGGAGAGCCTGAGGAGGTTTAGGACCATGTGCACCCTCCGACGCGCCCATAATAGCATGAACTTTCCCGATACGCAAGTATTTTTGAAATTTTGGTCTTAATCTTACGCATCACGTATTGACATTCGATTGAAAAGGGTGTATCCTTGACTTACGTAATACGTAAGTTTGATGGAGGACTGGGATGTTTCCCTGCAAATTTGGCGGTGAATGCGTCGGGTGCCTGTGCTGTAAGCCGGGGGTGAAGCCCCTGGAGACTGCAAAAGAGCTAGTTCCCTTGGGGCTGGGGAAGAAAATCATTGGGCGCTCACGCTTAGGCGCGCCGCACTCCGACGAGATGGCAGAAAGGAGGGGTACTCATGGATCACGTGCTCAAAGCCCTGGATGAGCATATCGCACACCAGGAATGGCTTCTGAAAAATGCCCGCCGGGAGGCGGACGAGCTGAGGGCGGAACTGGAGAAGGTGCGGGGGGAGAAAAATGTACCTGATGGCCAAATCGCAGGACACTTTTGCCCATCGCGTGGTTTCCCCGGAGGGGAAGTCTCCTGATTCCCTTTCAGAGCCTCCGCACCGTTCGCCTTGCGCTCGGTGTTCCGCTCCGTAGTTCCTCCCGTCACTCCAGACTTCGCCCTTCGGAGGGGTGGTGCGCAGCACCTAGGTGGTTGATGGGCGGCGGCATGTAAGCCGCCTAGATAGCGTCGCGCCTTACAATCAACCACCCCGTCCCCTTCGGGTCCACCCCTCCTCTGGAGGGGAATTCCCACGTCCACTTCCCGGACCCCCCTCCCGGACAAGCCCTATCCGTGCCGGGCCTCTCCCCCATTCACAAAAACCCCTTAAGCCTCCTTTCAAAAGGAGGTGTCAGGCAAAGCCTGGCTGAGGATTGCATCCAGGAGGCGACCCCCATGCCCAACCGCATCCTCAAGGAAAGCATTTGCGTAAGCGAAACCATCAACAACCTGGACCCCTTCGTGGAGGTCTTCTTCTACCGGCTGATCACCCAATGCGACGACTATGGCCGGTGCGACGCGCGCCCGGCGATCCTTAAAAGCAAACTTTTTCCGCTGCGGAACGTGCGACTGGATCAAATTGAGGAAGCGCTCCAAAAGCTGGCCTTGGAAGAACTGGCGACCCTCTACTGTGTGGATGGGAGGCCCTTCGTACAACTGCGCGGCTGGAGCAAGCATCAGCGTATCCGCAACAGCTTGAAAAAGTACCCCGACCCGCCCGAAGGGCAGGAAAGCATTCCGCTGCGAGTCGCGGCAAATCGCGGCGGGCCGCCGCCTGAATCCGTATCCGAATCCGAATCCAGAATCCGGAATCCAGAATCCGTATCCGTATCCCGCCCGGGGGAGGCTGCGGAAGCCTTCCGCGGCGGCTTTTGTTCAGCGGCGGATGTCAAGGCTTACCAGGAAAACCTTGATGCCGTAGAGGACAAGGCGAAATCCATCGGTATGGCCTGGGCCGGGGCAGACATCGCAAAGGCTGAATCGCTGATGGCAGCCTATTCGGCGCAGTGGCTATTAACTGCCATGGACCGTGCGGCAAACGGCCCTACCGCGGCCAGATCCTGGCGGTACATCGAGGGAATCCTGCGCTCCTTCAAGGAGAAAGGGGGGATAGACGATGCCCATGAAAGATATCATCGAGGCGGTCAAGAACAAGGACGAGAAGCGGCTCCGGGAATTGATTGGGCCGCTATGCAGCTCGACATCCGAAGATACTGAGCCCAATTGCCCCATTTGCCGGGACCGCCGCTGGCTGTATACCGAGGAGAACGGGTACAGGCAGGCGGAACTCTGCAGCTGCCAGCTTCAAAAGCAGGCCCGCCGGCGGATGGAATTAAGCGGCCTCATCGGCGCGCTGGACAGCCTGACCTTTGATACCTTCCTTGCGAAAGAACCCTGGCAGCAGGGGCTCTTGAAGACCGCCCGGAAGTACGCCGATCACGTGCTGAATGGGGGCAAGAGCTGGATGTACATGGGCGGCCAGCCCGGGTGCGGCAAGACGCACCTTTGCACCGCGGCCTGCGGTGAGTTTTTGAAAAAGGGCATCCAGGTGCGCTATATGCTCTGGACCGATCACATCAGGCGCATCAAGGCCGGGATCACCGATTCGGAAGCCGCCGCGCAGCTGCTTGATCCCTTAAAATACGCCCCGGTGCTCTATGTGGACGACCTGTTCAAGGGGCAAAGCCCAACCGGGATGAACACGCCCACCGCATCGGATCTGCGCCTGGCCTTTGAGATTATCAACAGCCGGTACGTGCAGAACCTGCCAACCATCATCTCCAGCGAGTGGAATCTTCAGTCTCTGCTGGATGTGGATCAGGGTGCCTTCTCCCGGGTCTACCAAAAGTGCAAGGGATTTACTGACGAGGTGCAGCGCGACGGGAAGAAAAATTACCGGCTTGCCGCAGAGCAGACACCCTGCAGGCACGCAAAAGGAGAAGTGCCGGAGGGGCGGTCTATGGGGGGAAAAGAGCCCGGCGGTAAATCCTGCCGGGATTTTGGAGGAGAAACCCGCCCGATGACAAAGCTTGCCGGGTTATTGGAGGAGAAAAATGCCCAACGATAGAATTTCCGCCGACGCGCTGTGCCCCTATTACAAGGCCCATACCGGGCGCAGCGTCTCCTGCTTGTGGATGGGCGGCTCGCAGCTGATGATCCGCTTCATGACCCCCGAGCGCCGCACGCACCATATCGAAAAGTATTGCACCGCCTGGGATTACGGGAAGTGCCCGCTGGCGGCCTTGATGGAGAAGGCGTATAGCGGAAGGGAAGAGATGACGGCCACGGGAACGGCTCAGAGAATGGGGATGGCCAGGGGCTCTGCCCCCGGACCCTGCCCAAGGGATATATCCCTTGGGAATCCCTATGCTGCGGGAGGAAAGTAAGAGGCTAAAAGGCGCAAGAATTCCCCTCCAGAGGAGGGGTGGACCCGAAGGGGACGGGGTGGTTGATCATAGTACGCTAAGCGCTTTGCGGACGAAGCGATGTGGGCATCGCCCCCTACGGCGGCGCGCCGAGGAGTCGCACCCTACGGTCAACCGCCCCGGCGCTACGCGCCACCCGCCCGAAGGGTGAGCGCAGCGAACCTGGAGCAGTGGAGCGTAGCGGAACTGCGAAACACCGGGCAAGCGAAGCGCGGCACGGTGCGAAGGCTCCTCTGGAGGGGAATGAAGGGGGGCGATGCGAGCATCGCGCCCTACGGCTCCAGGGCCTTCGGCCCCTCCGGGCTTTACCTCATAGCAGCATGATCCTGGCGCGCCTGCATGCCTCCATAGTATCCTGATCCCAAATGGAGGACTGCACCTCGCCTATGTGGGCCTTGTTAAGCAGCAGCATGCACAGGCGCGACTGGCCGATGCCGCCGCCCATGGTCAGGGGCAGCTCGCCAGAAAGCAGCATGCGGTGGAAGTTAAGACTGCGGCGGTCATCGCAATGGGCCAAGGTAAGCTGCCTGTCCAGCGACGCGCTGTCCACGCGGATCCCCATAGAGGAAATCTCCATAACGCAATCCAGCAGCGGATAGTAAAACAGGATGTCTCCGTTGAGCTGCCAGTCGTCATAGTCTGGGGCGCGCCCGCCGTGAGGCTTGCCGGAGCGCAGTTTCCCGCCGATCTGCATCACAAAGGCCGTGCCGTACTCCTTAACATACATGTATTCCCGCTGCTCGGGGGAGGCGCCGGGGTAGCGATCCTCAAGCTCCTGGGAGGTGATAAAGCTCACCTCGCGGCGCAGCCGCACATCCACCTGATGAAACCTGGCCGCAACGGTGTCCAGCGTGTGACAAATGCAGGTGACGATGGCCTGCACCGTTGTTTTCAGGTATTCGATGGTGCGGTCCTGGGGGGCGATGACCTTTTCCCAGTCCCATTGATCGACATAGATGGAGTGCAGGTTATCCAGCTGCTCATCACGGCGGATGGCGTTCATGTCGGTATACAGGCCTTTGCCCGGATGAAAATCGTAGCGGTACAGCGCCATGCGCTTCCACTTTGCCAGGGAGTGCACCACCTCGGCGTTGATGCTGGTCGATGGCACCTGGAAGCTGACGGGCCGTTCCACGCCGTTTAAGTTGTCGTTCAGGCCCGATGCCGCGTCCACAAACAGCGGCGCCGAAACGCGCTTGAGGTTCAGGGCGCTGGCCAGCGTATCCTGGAAGCTGCGCTTAATAAGCGCGATGGCGCTTTGTGTCTCATAAAGATTCAGCACGGAGCTGTACCCTTCCGGGATTGTTACAGTATGCATAGGCTTAAACCATCCTCATCATTTGGTTGGACACAGGCTTTGCGCGGCGCTTTCCGGAACCCGCCAAAGCATAAATGGAACATTTCTGGGCAACTCGCAAATATCCTGCAAGATGCGCCATATTTTCCTTCAAATCTGCTTGCTGCTGAACTTGGCTTTGGCATTGCTTGTTATAAAATACCATTTGAGTTGGACTGCGGATGATGGAAAGCGAGGGACTGGAATGATATCGAATTTGACCATTGGCGATCTCATGATTGACTGTGTGAACAGTGAGCGCGCCCGCGATTTCTATTTTAACCTTACGGGTTGGGAGAAAACCGTCGCGTATGGATGCCCTGCCATCACAACAGACAACGGCCTGACGATTCTGTTTGCCCAAACTGACATTCCGTATGTGCCGCCGGTTTGGCCTGAGGAGCAGGGCAAACAACAGAAGCAGATGCACTTGGATTTTACGGTGGACGATTTGCCATCCGCCGTGGATGAGGCTATCCATTTTGGCGCGGTGAAGGCCGCCGTCCAATATGGCGGCGATTGGCATGTCACGATGCTGGATCCGGAGGGGCATCCGTTTTGCCTGTGTAAGCGGCAAGGCGAATCCGAGTTTGAGTTGTATTTTAAGAAGAAGGGGTTTGACATGATTCCAAACCCGTCCGTCAATATCGACTGTACGGATGTGGCAGCACTTCGCGGGTTCTACGCCAAATTAACAAGTTGGGATCAGGATTTTCATTGGACGGCGCTCGTTACCGAACAAGGAATGGTCGTTCATTTCATGGGATGCGACTTTGACTATATTGAGCCCGTGTGGCCAGAAGAACCCGGCAAACAGCAAAAGCAAATGCATTTCAATTTTCAAGTGGATGATTTGCAATCGGCGGTTGAGCAAGCCCTTACATTGGGCGCGACAAAACCGGCTCAGCAATTTGGCGGCGAAGAATGGGTTACATTGCTTGACCCCCAGGGGCATCCGTTTTGCCTTTGCGGCAGGAAACAAGCATAACCTGAGGCCGGCAAATTCCAATTTAGCGCTCTGTTGTGAAGTGTCACCAATACGCAGGCTCCTGGATTGCTTCGCTAACCAATCCTCAGTCTCGCTTCGCTCGACAGCTCCCTTCGGAGGGTGAGCGAAGCGAACCTGAAGCAGTGGAGCGCAGCGGAACTGCGGAACACCGGCCTAGCGTAGCGACGGACGGTGCGGAGAATCAAAAGGAGCCTTGCTCGCAATGACGAAACACCAATCTATCGCGTCATTGCGAGGGAGCGCAGCGACCGAAGCAATCCAGAGCTCACCTTGGTTGTAGCCCAACCAATCGCTAAATCCCAATTTACCGGGCAGATGAGAACATCCAAAGATCCTCCCTTGCCCAGTTGTCCCCTTTATGAATATTTGTGGAGGGGTTTGCCGCAAGATAGGATGAAGGGGAAATTTGAAAAGGGGTGTTAGCATGAAAAAGGAACCGGATGAAAAAATTCTGCCGTCTACACCAGATAATGCAAAGCACAAGTCGCGCCAGGTCAAAAAGAAAAACGGTGATACATCCAGCAAGAAATAAGCTTGTTTGGGTATGTTTTATACCGAAAAAGGCCTTGTAACACAAGCGTTACAGGGCTTTTTTGTGCTTTGAACTTGCTCTTTTATTTCGCTTCATATAAAATACCATTTGAATGCTTTGAGGAGGCGGAATGATGAACTGGGATGAGGAGTTTATGCAGGAGGCGGTCCGGCTGTCTGAGCTCGCCGTGGAACATGGAAATGAGCCCTTCGGCGCGGTCCTCGTAAAAGACGGAGCGATTGTCTATTCCAACGAGAACCAGATCTACACCGGCTCCGACCCCACATTTCATGCGGAGGCCGGACTGCTCAGGCGGTTCTGCGCCGAGACACACATTACCGATTTACAGGAGTATACGCTGTATTCAAGCTGTGAACCGTGTTTCATGTGCTGTGGAGCAATGGTTTGGACGAAGCTTGGACGTTTGGTTTACGCAGCCAGTGATAATGACCTGTGCAGCATCTTGGGCGTAAATGGAGCGGAATGCTGCAAAATCGTGTTTGAAAATTCGGGATGGAAACCGCAGGTCACAGCCGGTGTACTCCGCGATAAGAGCATGGATATTTTGGCTCGCTATTTCACAAAGCACAGCAAGGGATAGATTCCAATTGACCTGTGGGAAATATTCGCTTTGCGCTTTCATTCTTGGGAGGTTTATGCCATGTGGAATATGATATGGCCAATTCTGATCGTTGTCGCCGCAAATACGATATACAACATCAGCGCAAAATCAACACCCGCAAATATCAATACATTTGCTTCGCTTTCTGTTACGTACCTGATAGCCATGATCTGTTCGCTGATCATGTACTTTGCTACCAGCGAAAAGAAAAATCTTTTGATGGAATTATCAAAAGCGAATTGGAGGACATATGTTCTGGGCATTGCCATCATCGGCCTGGAGTTTGGGTTTTTATGCGTTTACCGCGCCGGATGGAAGATGAGCATCGCAAATTTGTATATCAGCATCACCTTGGCCTGCATTCTGCTGATCGTTGGGTTTCTCTTGTACAAGGAAGTGCTTAGCTTGCGTCAGCTGCTGGGGATAGGCGTGTGCGCCCTTGGCCTGGTCCTGATCGCAAAATGAGATGCTTTTCGCAGCCAGCAATTTGAAGCGGCAATATGCAATGGAGGAAATGTCCGGTAAGGAGTGAGCTGCCCATTGGATAAGAAAAAGCTTATCATGATTACCGGGCCTGCCGGAATAGGGAAAACCACTGTTTGCACGGAGTTATTCAAAAGGATACATGGGTGCGCATGGCTGGATGGTGATTGGTGCTGGATGGTCAACCCATATCCCGGAAAGACTCCATGATGCTAACACAAAAATCATTCTGTTCAGCTGGCTTATGCACAGTGAATTCATGTTTGATTTGATAACAGAACAAATAGCGGACAATGACTACGAATTAATTAAGATCGCGCTTGTGTGCAGCGATAAAAATGTATATGTAGAACGAATGAGAAAGGACCAAAGAAGAGAAGAGCAGATCAAAGAAGCTGATGACATGGAGCGATTTCATCAGTTGAACACAAATATGATCGATGTCGCTCATTTATCAGTCGATGATGTAGCAGAAAGGATCATTGAACTGATCCATTCTGCCGTATGAAAAACGCGGGGTCAACAATTCAATGCATCTGAACCGACCAATGAACAAGGCCAGCTGGAGCGATAGCTCAATGAAATAATATTGCGGGAGGGATATTTATGAATACGTTGAAACTGGCAGCTTGCGGAATTGATTGCAACAAATGTAATCTTTACAAAGCGGAGCATGATTTGAAAGCGGCGGAATCTTTAGTCGAGTGG
>JAEWAH010000299.1 GCA_023391725.1 Bacillota bacterium
GGTTGTGTTTGCCCCGGTGGAAGGGCTTAGTGTGTCCCTTGGCTCCCAAGTGGATGTGGACGTTGTCCTGGCAGAGCGGACCAACGTGCCGGTCCTGCCGGTGGACGCCATTACAGACAGTGGAAGCCTTTTTCAGGTATATGATGGCCGGGCTTGGCAGACGAATGCACAGATCTCCCTGAGCAACGATACCTGGGCCGCCGTGAACAGCCTTCCCGTGGGAGCGGAGGTGGTGCTCTCGCCGGAAGATGGCCTCAAAGACGGCACGCGACTGAAGGTGACCAAGCCATGAGATTGCGTGATGCTTTGCGCTTGGCTGCTGTGAACATCTTTCAAACGCCCCTGCGCTCCGTTTTGACTGTGCTGGGCCTGGCCATCGGCATTGGAGCGATCCTGTCGGTGATGACGCTGGGGGATGCGGGCCAGCAGCAGGTGGAAATGGAAATGACCCGCATGGGGGTAGATAAGGTATGGATCACCGCCCGCATGCAGTCCGATCGGCTTTTGAGCGTGTCGGATGGGGAGCTTTTACGTGAAGCCACCGGAGCACTGGCTACCGCCCAGGCGCATCTGAATTTGATGGTGATGTCGGGAAGCAAAAGCGCCTACACCCAGATCACCGGGTGCGACGCGTATTTGAACCAGGTGCAGCAGTTCACCTTGCGCGGCGGACGGTTTCTTTCCGCCCGGGACCAGCGGGATGGGGCTGCCGCCGCTGTGCTGGACATGAAGCTGGCCGCGGCGCTGTTTGAAGACAACGCGGGGGACTGCGTAGGGCAGCGGATATCTATAGCCGGGCGGCTGTACCGCGTCGTGGGTCTGGTGGATAATATCAGCGTCCAGATGGGCGGCGTCGGTACGGACGGAAGCGTGCTGATCCCCCTGAGCGCCTTTAATGACGCCTTTGGCGAAGGCGTCAGCGAGGTGATGCTCTCGGTTCCTAAAAATGTTTCCGGAAACACCCTGGCTAAGGAGGCGCTGGCCGCCCTTGACGGTACCGGAGGCAGCTTCCAGGCCCTCACCCTCCAGGCGGAGATCGAGGCCGCCCGGGCCGTGGTGCGCATCTTTGTCATGGTATTGTGCTGCGTCGCGGTGATTTGCATGCTGGTGGGCGGCATTGGCGTAATGAATATTCAGCTGGTCTCCGTCAGGGAGCGGCGTCGGGAGATCGGCGTTTTGAAAGCGCTTGGCGCGACCGGCGCCCAGGTTTGCCTGCTTTTTTTACTGGAGGCCGCGGCTTACGCGCTGCTGGGCGGCGTGCTGGGGATCCTGGTGGGGGAGATCGTGGTGCGCTTGACCGGCGCGTGGATCGGCATCTGGGCGGTGATCAGCCCTGCGCTTTTGCCGCTGGCGGTAGGCTTTGCTACGCTGATCGGGCTCTTTTTCGGGGTGGCACCCGCCTGGCGGGCAGCCAGGATGGCCCCGGTGGACGCACTAAGACAGGTATAGTAAAAGAGTGAATACTCTTTCATATCATTGCTATATTGTAAAAAGCAGAATTTGCTATATAATTGAATAAGATAAATGCGCTCCGCCAACAAATCAACGGAAGGTGTGTTATTCATGAAAGCAAAACGGTTCACCGCCCTTCTGCTCACGGTTGCGTGCGTTCTGTTTGCCATCTCCGCTTCAGCTGCCGGGAAGCTTACCGTAACGCAGGAAGCTTTCTTTGTGCGATCGTTTTTGTCGTACTTTGCGGGCGAGGTATATGCGGAAGTATCCAATACGGGGAACAAGCCGGTTGCCTTCAACGGTGGGCTGCTGGAACTGTTTGATCCCAATGGAGACTCCATTGAGAGCTCGAATCTCTATTCCTGCTATCCTGAGGTCCTGGAGCCCGGCGAGACGGGATACCTCTACGTATCGCAGAGCGTGGAGGATGCAACAAAAAAAGAGGATATTGACGATTATTTGCTGACTGTGACCGGCAAATCCGAGAGCAAGAAAAAGACCATCAGGCTGAAAAGCGAAGGCACTTTCGGCGAATACCAGATGAGTGAATATTTCAGCTCATATGCCACAAATGCGATGATCACCAATACTTCTGGTGAGTCGGCCAAAAATATAACGGTCGTATATGCCCTTTTTACGGCGGATGATAAATTGATGTATGTCAATAGCACGGTTCTGTACAATGCGACGCTTCCGCCCGATCAGACCATCGAAGTGAACGCGGATGTGAGTTCATCGCTCGTTGAAGCATGGGAGGCCGAGGGTATTGCGCCCGCGAAGATCGTAACGATCGCCTATGTGGAAAAGGAAGTATAAGCTATAGTGGAGGCCAAGCCCGCAGTGCGGCAAAGCGGGGAAATAACCTGAGCTGCACTGGGTAAAGCCCGGATATTTCTTAACAAGATTATCCGGGCTTTTCTTGTGCAATAGATCTGCAGTCTTGGTTTTTCATTCATCGCCATGTGCCGTGGCAGTCCCGGCTTGCATGCTTCTCCTCAGACCGCATGTATAGATATTTCCGGCGTGGATGTACAGATTATCACAGGTTTTGTTCATCCCTTTGTATAGGCTCAACAATGCCGTTCTTTCCACGCCCGGGTTGCCCAAAATAAGCAGGATACGCCTGTGTTGGCAGAACATACGTGGCATCTGGGAAAAAATCCGCCATCGTATACATCGTGAACAAACAAGGAAAAAAATCTTTGTCTGTTTATCCTATTTCTTTTTTTTTATGGAATCTATATAATAGGAGTAGTTCAAGGGGTGTGTCCTGTGGGAGAATGGCCTCCCCTGTGTACGTT
>JAEWAH010000089.1 GCA_023391725.1 Bacillota bacterium
TAGTCCTTGTTCAGCTCATCCACCATGAAGCGGCGTATCCACATGGCATAGCTGGCCGTGGGGCCAAGGGACATGCAAACGGCGGGCAAAAGGTAACTGAGCGGCTTTCCGGGGGTAAAGAGCATCGGAACGGGAAACAGGCCTGTGATGCCCAATTGAACGATCAGGTAATAGATGATGGGCGGTACGGCGTTGATCACGACAATATAACCCGCGCCGATACGGTCCCAGAATTTGCCCTTGTGGCGCGCCATGAGGATGCCCAGGCCGCACCCGGCTACCAATGAAATGCCGATGGAAATGAGGCCGAAGGTCAGGGAATAAGGGATCTTTTCATTCAAGATGCGAGAGATTTGAGCTTTGGGCCGAAGCACGATGGAGCGGCCAAAATCCCCTTGAACCAGTTTTCCATAAAAATCGCCCAGCTGCTTATACCAGGGGTCCAACAGCCCCAGGCTTTTGAGCACGGCCTGCTTGTTCTCCTCGTTCATTACATCGGAGCGGCTGCCGAAATACCCTTCTACGGGTAATAGCCGCAGAAGCAAAAACACACTGGTGATCACAATGAATAAGGAGATCAAAGAAAAGAAGGTCCGCTTGGCGAAATACTTGACCAATCAATTCACCCCTTGGGTTTCGAAAAAATGACGTTGTCATTTTTTCGAGTTTTGCACTTTTCGCCTGTGGGCCTGTACCAGCCTGCGCTGCGCTGGACTGGCATAGGCCCATGGGCGGCGAAAAGCGAGAGGAATGTTTGCTCCGCAACCCCCCGCCCAGCCGGCAAAGCCGGCTGAGACGATTGCAAACGAAGGGGCTCCGCCCCTTCGTTGCATCCCCGGAAGTTTGTCTTCAATTTGGTGGCAGGCCTTGCCATCCCCTTAAATGGAAGCCAAGAGAAAGCCTTCCCCTCTTCCGAGGGGAAGGTGGCGCCAGCGCCGGATGAGGGCAATTTCACGTCATTTTGGCGCGGCAGCCAGCTTCTCCGCACGTTCGGCCTCCCACTGGCTAAGTAGCTGCGCGTATTCTTCCGCACCCAGGGGCTTGGCGTACACGTACTGGTACTTATACCGGTTCTCGGATACGCCAAAGGGGGCGTATTGGGACTCGAAGGGATTGAGGTACGAGGCGATATAACCCGCGCCATCCAGGCAGTAGGGGATCACAAAGGCCTGATCGATGAGCCAGGCTTCCGCGTTGGCCAGGATCTCATACCGCTTGGGCAGATCCGTGGTGATGTCATAGGCCGCCTTCACCATGGTATCGTACTTCACGTTTTTCCAGTAGCGGTCGATACGGTCTTTGACGCCTGCGGGATCATCCGCGGTGGTCTCCTCCGCCATGCCGTCAGCCATGTAGATATAGCCGTACTTCTGGATGATGCGGAAGGGATCTGTGAAGGTGTAGGGATCGGCGTAGTCCGGGCCCCAGTAGCATTCCATAAAGCCGTAGTTGCCGGCCCGGCGGGTCTTGTTCAGGTAATCGGTGTTGGGATAGCCTTCGATAACGATGTCGATATAGTCGGCGCCCAGCAAGCCTTCCAGCTGCTGTTCCACTACCTGGGCGCGGTTGGTGTTGGAGGTATAGCCCGCGTTGTAGGGCATATAGACCTTCACCGGGAAGGTGACGCCGGCGGCGGTGAGCTCCTCCACGGCTTTGGCCTTGTATTCCAGGGCCTTTTCGGGGCTGAAGGAATCGCTGTTGGTAATGGCGGCCAGGTCGCCCATCTGCGTGTAGTCCACGCCGCCAGCAGAGGTGAACCCGGCAGGGGTGATGCTGTTGGTGATAAAGTCTTCCGGCGAATAGGGGCTCTCGGTGAGCATGGCCTTCACGCGGTCCAGACCGTGGTAGAAGGACTTGCGGAAGTTCAGGTTATTGGCGGCCTTCAGCCAGTTATTGTGGTCATACTCCTCGGGGAAGTTAGGCCAGAAGTTGAAGGCGTAGAAGTAGGAGTAGTTGAACGCCGCGCGGCTGGGGCGCACCATGGCGGCCTTGGCGGGATCGGAAAGCCACGATTCGATTTGAGTGGCGGGGATATCGGCGGTGGTCACCTCGCCCCTAAGGAAGAGTTCCGGCGCCAGGGTATCGGCTTCCTTATTGAAGATACCGGTGATCTTGGTGATATGGATGTCATCGATATCCCAGTAATGCTCGTTGCGGACAAGAATGCGGCGGCTCTGGGGCTCGAAGGTTTGCAGTATATACGCGCCGTTGTAGAGGATGGAATAGCTGTCGATGCCGAAGTCATCGCCCATTTCCTCGGCGAACTTCTCGTTGGCGGGCATGAAGCACACGTAGGAGAGCATTGACAGGAAGTAGGGAACGGGGGTATTTAAGGTGTACTGCAGGGTGTAATCGTCCAGCGCCTTCACGCCCACCTCAGCAAAATCAGTGATCTCGCCGTTAAAGTAAGCTTCGGCGTTTTTGAGCACATACAGGATGTCGGCAGTCTTGGAAGTGTACTTGCTTGTCAAGACCCTCTTGGCGGAATACACGAAGTCTTGGGCGGTGGTCGGGGCGTATTCCTCGCCCTCGTTGGTGTACCAGTTCACGCCCTGGCGGATCTTGAACGTCCAGGTAAGGCCGTCTTCGGACGTTTCCCAGCTTTCGGCCAGGCAGGGCTGTAAAACGCCATAGTTGTCGTATTCCACCAGGGTATCAACGAAGTTGGCGGTGCTTTCTCCCGAGCTTTCATACATGTAGTTGAAGGTGACGTACTCGCTGGAGTACACTGTCGTGACTTCCTGCACAGCGGCCTTTTCCCTTTCGGCCAGGGCTCCTGGGGCGACGCTCATGAGGAGCAAAATGGATAATACGAGCGCTATGGTACGTTTCATTCCCTTTTCCCTCCTGTGTCATGTGAATTCCCGGTAAGAAAAAAGACGCTTCGCATTCTCGCAGCAAATTAACTGCCCAGCATGCAAAACGCCTTTGTTCTTCCCTATCTGGCATATGTAAAATATCATAGTCTGTTCAAAAATGCAATAATGATACTGAGATTTTTCATTTTACAACTGTTTTAATTCTGTTTTTTATGAATTCATGCAAGAAAGTGACGCGTGAAATATCGCATCCTGCGTCAGGCGATAAGCAGGCTGAAGAGAGGGATACTGAACAGCGATAATGCGGTGGACACAAAGATGATCTTGGAGGCAAAGTCTGCGTCGCCTCCATACTTGGCGGCAAGGATTGCCGTTGTGCTCCCTGCGGGCATGGCGGAAAGCAGCACCAGCACCCCTGTGAGCAGCCGGTCCACGTTTAGCAGCGTCATCAGCCCCCATACCAAGAATGGGAGCAGCAGTAGCCGAATGGCGGAAAAGAACAGCGTCTCCCCGCAAAAGACTGTTTTGAGGTCGGTGTCCGCTAAAAAGGCGCCCACAATAAGCATGCACACAGCCGTGGCGCAGTTGCCCACGCTGGAAACGGCCTTCGATAAAAAGTCCGGCAGACCGCCGGGGAGAAAAAGAACGATGAATCCAATGACCACCGCAATGTTGCATGGGTGGGTGATGAGCTTTTTGAACGCGGATTTGGCATCCGTTTTGGTGAACAGGGAAAGCCCTGCGGACCACATGAAAATGCGGATTGGGATCAGGGCGATAGCAGCATACAGCCCAGCCTGAACACCCAGAAAGGATCTGATGATGGGCAGACCCATGAATGCGGCGTTGGAAACGATGGCGCCGTACTGCATAACCGCCCGCCTTGAAGCGCTGGAGCGGGCAAACAGGATATGGCCGATAAGAAGGCTCAGCGCCTCGATGCCAAAGGAGATCAAAAACGCCAGCAGCACGCCGTGCAGAAGCGCGGTATCCAGCTGGACCTCAAAGGAAGAAATGATGTTCATGGGAAGGATGATTTCTATCAACAAATCGGATAGATGCCCTCGGGCTTCGGGGGTGATGATGTTTCGTTTCCGGCCGTATATGCCCATCAGTGTCAGCGCAAACAGCATTCCCTGCAGCCCTAGCATGGTTTGAAAGTCCATAAAAGATCGCCGCTTTCAAGATAATTGCTTATAGATGGGGTGCGCTTATAAGATCTCTGGCTGATACTTCTCTTCGGGAGAAGCCAAACAAAGGCTCCCTCTGGAGGGAGCTGTCGCCGAAGGTGACTGAAGGAGGTTGTGAATCGGCTTTGTTCGAGCCTGGCTTGGCGAACGCCGGACCTCCTTCCGGCGCTGCGCGCCACCTCCCTCAGAGGGAGGCTTTGCTTGTTTCCCCAGCATGGGGATTCTCAAGGGGCTTTGTCCCTTGAGCAGGGTCCAGGGGCGGAGCCCCTGGTTACAGCCCTTCCACAAACTCCGCTAGCCGTTTGAGTCCTTCCCGGATATTCTCCTGGGATGTGGCGAAGGATAGCCGGATAAAGTTTTCGCATCCTTTCCCCAGTGCGGCGCCGGGAACCGTGGCTACATACTTTTCATCAAGGAGTCGGCGGGCGAAATCATCCCCATTCAGCCCCGTTCTGGAAACATCCACAAACACGTAAAAAGCGCCCTGAGGCGGAGCATAGCGCAGCTTTGTAATCATGTCAAGCCCATCCATGATCAAAATCCGCCTGCGGGCGAATTCCGCGACCATTTCCTCCACCGCGCGGCTTGTATTCTCTGTGTCGATCCCATCCGCCAGCCCCTCCTGGATGAAAGTGGGGGAGCAGGTGGTGGCATATTGGTGCGCCCTGACCATGGGATTGACAAGCCGCTTGTCCGCAGCCAGATACCCCAGCCGCCAGCCGGTCATGGCATAGGTCTTCGAGAACCCATTCATGGTGATGGTGCGTTCCTTCATACCCGGGAGCGACGCCATGGCGCAAAAGTCTGCGCCGTAGGTGAGGCGGCTGTAGATCTCATCGGTGAAGACCAGCAGATTGTGCCGGATGGCCAAATCTGCAAGCCCCGCAAGTGTTTCCCTGGGATAAACTGCGCCCGTGGGGTTGCAGGGGTTGTTAAGCACGATCATTTTCGTTTTGTCCGTGATCCGGGCCGTCACTTTATCAAGGACTATTTGAAATCCGTTTTCGATTTTCAAGGGGATATCAATGACAGTTCCCCCGCATAAAAGGACCAAGTTCTCATAATTCACAAAGGCCGGGGTGAACAGGATCACTTCGTCCCCTGGATCAATGAAGGACAATAAAGCATTATTAATTGCCTCCGCGCCGCTGGAGGTGACGAGAATTT
>JAEWAH010000107.1 GCA_023391725.1 Bacillota bacterium
TGTTTCCGGTATCCAATGGACCACGGCGGATATGTGCCCGCCGTTTTCGGGAAGGAGCGATCGCATGCAAACCCCGCAGGAACAACAATGCTTGACATTGTCCATCCCCGCCGAGTCGTGCTGGACGCTGGTGGTGCGCATGGCTCTGGGAGGCGCGGGCGCGCTGATGGGCCTTGACATCGACCTGATGGACGACCTTCGCACCGCGGCGGACGAGACCTGCGATTTTTTGATGCACCAGCCCCGCCGCGTCCAGCGCATCGAAATGGCCTGCAGCCTTAATGAAAATGCGGTATGCACTGTGTTTTCCTGCGTGTGGGCCCAGGAATGCCAGAATTGCGAAGAGATGGACATCGAAGTGACCCGGGGCATCCTGGAGACGCTCATCCCCCAGGTAGAACTGGAAGCGGATGGGGTATGCATCCGTTCTGTGTCCCTCATGCTGCCCCTCCCCGTGAAATAGAGGGAGGCGGCCATGAAGGACGAAAGATATGCGCCTCTATTGGTGGCCTACCGGGAAAGCCCGCGCCCTGATCTGATGGATCAGCTGGTGCAGGGCTATCTTCCCTTGGCTAGGATTATTGCCCGCCGTTTCGCTGGACGGGGTGTTGAATTGGAAGACCTGGAGCAGGTGGCCAGTATAGGGCTGATGAAGGCGATCCAGCGCTTCAAGCCCGAAATGGGCCTGCGCTTCGCCACATACGCCACACCCACCATTGCCGGGGACGTGCGCAATTACATAAGAGATAGGGCAGACACTTTGCGTTTGCCCCGGGATGCCAAAAACCGGCTGTATCATCTTCAAAATACCCGGGAAAGGCTGACCCAGGAGCTGCTTAGGGAGCCCACCTTGCAGGAGCTTGCCCAGACCATGCGCATGAGCATGGATGAATTGCTGGCCTTGCTCGATATGCGCAAGTCCTCTGAAGTATACTCCCTGGACGCGCCTGTTGACCCGGACGAAGAGCAGGAGATGGCGGCGCGCCTGGGCGATGAAGAAACGGGCTTTGAGGCCGTGGAGCATCGTGATTGGCTGAACTGGGTATATCATCTTGTCACGCCCCAGGAAAAGGAACTGCTTCGCCTGCGCTTTGAACAGCGCCTGGGCCAGCGGGAAACCGCAAAATTCCTGGGCGTCAGCCAGATGCAGGTCTCCCGCATGGAGCGCCGCGTGCTGGCAAGGCTTCGCACTATGGAACAGAAAGAACTGCAGTGAACCGATAAATGTAAATCTTCCTGGGTAAGCTATATATTGCAGGAGTTTTTCTTTTTGGTAACGAATTTTGGAAATGGCGGAAGAGGGAGGGATGGCATGTACGGGCAGTGGCCGCCCCCACGCAAAAAGATGGGCGTGGGTCGGATTCTGTTGGTGCTGGCCGTACTCGGCTTTTCTGGCTGGTATGTCTATACCACCCTGATGCCTAGCGGCGGCATCCGTACAGCAGTCATTCAGTCGGGCAACCTGGGCTCCAGCTTCCACGGGGACGCGCTGATCGTACGCAACGAAACGGCCTATGATGAGGAAGGCGTGACCAGCATCCAGTACTTGGCGGAGGAAGGGAGCAAGGTCTATAAGGGCGACCTCATCTGCATGGTCTACTCCTCCGGATACAGTCAGAAGGAAGTCAACAGCCTGCAGGGCTACCGCGACCAGATCAAGCAATACCTAAATGGGCTCATCGCCCAGCAGAGCACCTTCGACCAGAAGATGACCCGCCTGGAAGGGGAAGTCCTTCAAGGAGCCCGGGAGGTGCGCCGCCTGGTCCAGGGCGCCAAGGGCAACCTTCTCAACCTGGAAAAGGTGCTGGATACAGCCATTGACGCCAGGCAGGATTACCTTCGGGAAAAATTCCGGGACGATACGCGCCTATCCCGCCTTTTTGACGATGAGAGCGCCCAGGAGAAGCGGATCGAAAGTTATACAAGACAGCGCGCCGCTACCCAGGAAAGCCTAGTCAGCTTTTATACCGATGGGTATGAGCAGTTGAATACCGGCAATTTTGAGGAGCTGTCTCCCGCCCAGGTGCGGGCCATGCTGAACGGGCAAAAGCCCGAGAAGACCGTAGTACAGCGGGGCCGCACCACCATCTACCGTCTGGTGCGCGAGGGCAACTGGGGCGTATTGCTGCTTTTGGATGAGCCCGTGTGGACGCCCGTGCAGGGCAAGACTTATGAGCTGAAGCTTGAGCAGTTCGATAACACGGTGGTCAACGCCACAGTGCTGTCCTTTACCCGCTCCGGCGGGGAACTCCTTGTGCGACTGTCCGTCTCCAGCGACGTGGCCCCGGTGCTGTTTATGCGCACCTGCCAGGCGCAGCTGGGCGAGTACGTCTCCAGCATGGTGGTGCCTACACGCTGCATCTATACACAGAGGGATCCCTCCACGGGCGCTTCCGTGACCGGCGTGGTGGTGGTGGATGGGGTCAGCCAGTTGCTTGTGCCGGTGAATATCGTTTCCACCGAAGGGGATAAGACGTATATCCAACCGGTGCAGCAAGGCCTGCTATATGAGGGGCAGACCGTGCGTGTGTTCTAGGAGGCGGAACCATGGCAGACGATTTGGCGTCACGGCTTGATACCATCCGCCGGGAACTGACCGAGGCTTCCGCGGCGTGGGGAAGGCCGCCCCGGATCATCGCGGTGAGCAAAACTGTCCCGCCGGAGAGGATCAATCCTCTTGCGGAACTCGGTATTTTGGACCTGGGGGAGAATCGTGTACAGGAAATTGTGGAAAAATTGCCGTTTCTTCACTCAAAATTTCGGTTGCATCTCATTGGAAGGTTGCAAACGAACAAAGTTAAATATATAATGAAACAGGTATGTTTGATTCACTCCCTGGACAGAATGGAATTAGCCGTCGAAATAAGCCGCCAGGCCCAGAGGCTAGGTGGGGCCATGGACGCGCTTGTTCAGGTGAATGTTTCAGGGGAAATTCTAAAGGCGGGTATTGATCCGGGCGAGGCTCTTCCTTTTTTAAAGGAATGCGCCAAACTTCCGGGCCTTCACATCCGGGGCTTGATGGCCATTATGCCAAACACCGGGGAGGAAACGGTGCTGCGTCCATTGTTTCGGCAAATGCGCAGCCTCTTTGATGATCTGAGCCGGGAAAGTATCCCCGGGGTGCGCATGGAGGAATTGTCCATGGGCATGTCCCAGGACTTCAGGATTGCCGCCCAGGAGGGCGCGACCATGGTGCGTATCGGTTCGGCGCTGTTTGGGGCGCGGAGCCAAGTAGAAGGCGCCGACAAGTAGGAGGGTTTCCATGGCACTGCGGGATATGTTGGATAGGGTGCGGGACCAGGTGTCCCAGATGGCCCAAAGGTTTCTCCATGAAGAGGGGGCGGGATACGGCCAGCCGGGCTACGGTCAGCCGGGCTACGGCGCGCCGGAAGGGTATTATGACCCCAACCAGCCCTCTTACCCCCAGGAGAACCCTTCCGGGTACGCTCCTTCCTATGAGGGCGCCTACCAGCAGCAGTATCAGCAGCAGCCTTACCAGCAGCAGCAATATCAACAGCCCCAGCCCGATCCTTACGCCGCCCAGCAGGAAGGCTACCAATCCCCCTACGCGGGGAGCTATGGCCAGCCGGTCCAGGGTCACCGCACGGCTGCCCGGGCCGCCTACAGGGCCGAGGCCGAAAAGGTCGTCCCCTTCCCCGGCATGGTGAGCGATACGGCAGGCAACACCTATGCTCATGAACTTCAAATCCTTCAGCTTCGGGACCGGGATGAGTGCAAGTCCATCATCGAATACCTGAAGAACAACTGTACCGTTGCCATCAATATGGACAGCATCGCCAACGATACAGAAAAGCAGCGCTGCGTGGATATGTTAAGCGGCGCGGCCTATACCCTGGGCTGCCAGATCAGCCGCATCTCCCCCCGTGGCGTGTATCTGATCACCCCCGCCGCCGTCCGTGTCCAGCAGGACGAGGCCACCCGCCGCATGAACGGCGGAGCAAGGCCTGCGGCTACGGCCGCGACCCAGCGGCCCACCCGCGCCCACAGCTACGCCGGCCGGGGACCTACCCAGCCGGAGGAAAGCCAGGAAGCGCCAGAATATGCATTCTATCAGCCCCAGGCGGAATATGCTCCTAATGAAGGCAGCGCCCCTGGCGGCTATCAGCCCTATAACGGGAACGGAGAATACAGATCCAGCGGATATTATGCGTCTGAACCCCGGCGTGCCGTGGGGTATGGCCGCTGAACTTAAGATCGGAGGGAAAGGCATTGGGACTGATTTCTTTATTTTTTCAGCTGCTTCGCCTGGCTGCCTGGCTGTTTGAGATCGCTTTGCTGATCTACGTGGTGCTTTCCTTTGTGAAGCCTGCCCAGTCCGCCGCCACCCAGTGGCTTAACCGGATTGTTGAGCCGGTGCTTGTCCCTCTGCGCCGCTTGCTGGCCAAGTATCTTCCGGAACAGTGGCGCCAGGTGGACTGGTCGCCGGTAGCTGCCCTGATCCTTGTCTGGCTGGTGGAGAAGTTCCTTTGGTGGCTCACCTAAGATGAAGCCCCTGGAGGAGAACGTCGCTGCCCGGCTGTACGAACTGTGCCTGCGAAGCGAAAAGCTGGGCGGGCCGGTTTTTACCAAGTTCCTAAGCCCCCCGGAAGCGGCACAGGCTCAGCGCATCGCAAAGGAGCGTCGCACAGGCGCAACCCTAAGCGGCGGATATCTTGGCGCTGAGCGGGTGATGGCCTGTTTCCATCCCCTTGGGGAAGAGCTGGATTTTCCCATAGGCTGCCTGCGCATCGCTTGGGACGCACGGTATGGTCAGGCGGATCACCGGGCGCTATTAGGCAGTGTGCTGGCGCTGGGCATCGAAAGAAGCCTGGTGGGGGACATCGTTCTTCAGGAGGAGGCCGCGTTTCTGTTGGCCGCCCGGGAGATGGCCCCGTTTATTGCGGATAACCTGCAATCTGCCGGGCGCGTGACCGTAAAGGTTACCGCACTTGAAGAGATACCATCTCTTTCCCCCAAGGAAGGGAAGGTGTTCCGCGAAACCGTGGCCTCATTGCGGCTGGACGCCGTGCTGGCGGCAGGGCTGAACCTGAGCCGGGCGCGGGCAAGCACCCTGATTGTAGGCGGCCAGGCCCAGGTGAACCATCATTTGGAGCTTCGCACAGATGCACAGCTCAAGGAGGGCGACCTGCTTTCCATACGCGGTTTTGGGCGGCTGAAGCTGAATGCCGTGGGGGAACCCACCCGCAAAGACCGTATTCCCATCTTGTTTGAAGGCCATGGCATTCGTTCTTGAAGAATGGCCATTTTGCCCAGGAAGAAAGGAGACCCGCACATGCCTATCACCGTGGCGATGATCGAGGAAAAGGAGTTCAAAACCAAAGTACGCGGCTATGATCCCGTGGAAGTGGATGAATTCCTGGATGAAATCTGCGACGAGCTGATCGCATTGCAGGATGAAAACGCCTCCTTGCAGGAGCAGCTGAACCAGGCCAGGGCCCAAACAGCCCGCCCCGCAAGGGTCGAAGCGCCCGCTCCCGCCGCGGCTCCCGTACGGCCTCAGGTGCCCGCCATCGCCAAGGAGCAGGAGGAAACGCTGCGCAAGCTTTTGATAAACGCCCAGCGCGTGAGCGACGAGACCGTAGCCGAAGCCCATACCCGCGCGGAAACCATTGTGGCCGAAGCTCAAAAGAAGGCAGAACTGGCCGTGGCGGATATCGCCTCCGAACGCGAATCCATCTCCCAGGAAGTGGAGATGCTACGCAAAACGGCCAAGGATTACAGGGAACGCTTCCTGCGCCTGGTGGAAGACCAGCAGCATGTTCTGAGCGCGGAAAAGGAACTGTTCAAGGACTGATTTCGTTGTTTTCCGGGTGCTTTAGCCCGGTTTGTACAAAAGATGCGGCCCGGAAATCCCGGGAAGCATCTTTTTGTACCTCGTTTTTGTATTGATTCATGCCATAGTTCAAAAAGCCGGCTCCGTTGGAGGCGGCTTTTAGTTCGTATGGTGATTTCAGCGCTTTTTGGGAGCGGGGCGATAAGAAGACATGCGGTTCTTGAGCGCTTTTTCCCCAGCTACTGAATAGCCGAAGAAGCCCAGCACCTCCCCCAGGGGCTGGTAGACGCCATGGTTGTAGGTCACAAGGCCTGCCTGGTCCAGGCGCAGGGAGCCCTTTTCATCCAGCAGCGAAGTCTTTACAGCCACGTGCACGATACGGGCCAGGAACATATCGTGGCTGCCCAAGGATAGAACCTGCTCCACTTTGCAGCAAAGGTAGGCCGGTGCTTCCGCGACGGCTGGAGCGTGTTCCATTTGCGGCGCGGCCGCGGGATGCAAACCGCAGACCTCGAACTTTTCCATGTCCCGGCCGCTCTTCACGCCGCAATAATCCGTTGCCTTCAGAAGGTTTGTATCCACCAGATTGACCACGAACTCCCGGCTGCTTTCAATGAGGCCATGGGAGAGGCGGCTTTTGCGCACACTGATGGAAAGCATGGGCGGGTCGGAGCAGACCGTGCCGGCCCAGGCGATGGTGATCATGTTAGGTTTACCGTCCAATCCGGCGCAGCTGACCAGCACCACGGGTACTGGGGATAAGAGCGTGCAAGGATCAAGAGATGTGAAATCGGATTGCATGAGGGGCCTCCTTTCAGAACGGGAAGAGACAGTCGGGAAAGTAATGAATAATAGAGACAATCCCATAAGCCTCCCATGTACTAGGGAGGGGGAGAGCCGTAGGCGGTGGAGGGATTCAAAGAGGTGGCAGAAAAGCTTGACGGAGGGATTCGTGGCTCCGGCCAAGGCGTCCTACAACCACCCCGGCCCCCTGGGGCCACCCCTCCACAGGAGGGGAATTAGGCTCGCGCATCCCTACATTCGATCATCTTTCCTACACCAGCCCACCTATAAAAATGCAGGCTTCTCTTAATCTCTCCCAGCATGGGGTTTGCAAAGGGGTTATATCCCTTTGCCGGGGTCCAGGGGCAGAGCCC
>JAEWAH010000280.1 GCA_023391725.1 Bacillota bacterium
AGACTTCGGTGGTTCGAATCCACCCCCATCCACCAACACGCGGGAATGGCGGAATTGGCAGACGCGCTAGATTCAGGTTCTAGTGAAGGTTCCTTCATGCAGGTTCAAGTCCTGTTTCCCGCACCAAGCTGGCAAGCTCCGATAAAACAGGGCTTGCCAGTTTCCTTTTATACGATTATTAAGAAGAGTTCCAAAAATGAACAAAGCCCGATGTGCTTTCACACATCGGGCAGTGGAGTTAGCAGCAATGGCGTTTGCAGCATCTGCAGCGCTTGAGGATCAACACGGCAATGATAAGGATGGCCAATACGACCGCGAGGATGATCAGAGCGGCCAGCGCGGGGGCGATAATACCGGCGAAAATAACGCCTAGGATTAGCCCCACGGTGAATGCAAACAGGAAGGCTAGGAAGCCCAGCACTTTATCGGAACACCAGCACATAAGATCCAGCTGCTCCTCATGACGCTCATGCTGTTCATGCTGTTCATAGGGGTAAGGGCAGCATGACTGGTTCTGATACTGATCGGGATATTGATTATACATACAGGCAGATACCTCCTTTCGGATGTTGTACTACATTTTACGCACGAAACTGCGTAAAGGTTCAGAAGTAAAGACTTGGCAAAACGGCAAAATAAAGCTGTGTCCACCGAAATCCTTTACTCGGAAGGAGTTTGCCTTCTCCTGTGGAAAGGCTGTATAGCCTGGCATGGTCTTTCCTCCTGCCGCGAAAGTACGGGTGCGCCTCCCACAGCGCCCGCGGACATCGTGCGACAATACATCCTATGCCGACAGGCGCAAGGGGGTAACAAATGAATACAGAAAAGATTTATTCCAAGAACGCCGCCTATCAAAAGTTTGAAGTGCTCAAGACCAACCGCAACAAGCGGTACCGGTATTTTGAGTTCTTTGCGGAAGGCGTGCGCAATATCAACGAGACAATTGCAAACGGCTGGGAAATCACTTCCTTTTTATATGCGCCCGAAAAACCCCTCTCCAATTGGGCAAAAGAACTTCTGCGCACGGTGAAAACAACCGTCAACTATGAGCTTCCCCAAAGCCTGATGACGGAACTCAGCGGCAAGACCGATACTTCCGAATTGCTGGCCGTAGTCAAAATGAAGCCGGACGATTTGTCACGGCTTCCTTTAAATAAAAATCCCCTTTTTACCCTGTTCGACCGGCCCTCCAACAAAGGGAACCTGGGTTCCATCCTGCGCTCCTGCGATGCCATGGGCATAGATGGCCTCATTATCACCGGCCATGCAGTGGACCTGTACGAGCCGGAGGTGATCGTTTCCTCCATGGGCTCCTTCTTCCACGTCCCCGCCGTCCGCGTTCCGGACAATGAGCAGCTCTTTTCCTGGATCGAAATGATGCGGGAAAAATACCCAGGCTTTCAGGTTGTGGGCACCACCGCCCATAAGGAGAAGAACATCGCGGATGTAGACCTTACCCGCCCCACCCTGCTCTTGATCGGAAATGAGACCGAAGGCCTCAATCGCGCCTTCAAAGAAAGCTGCAATGTCCTCGCCACCATCCCCATGAGCGGGAATTCTTCGGCATCATCTCTGAATGTGGCATGTGCCGCCACCGTGCTGGTCTACGAGGCAGCAAGGCAGAGGGGGTAGCGGACGCGGGGGAAAAATTTGCGGAAATAGACTTGCTGGGAGACCTCCTTATTTAAAAGGAGGTCTCCCAGCACCCCTTCCAGGAAAATTTCACAGGGATAGTGATTGGCCCTATACAGAACCAGAAGAGTATGCCTCCCAAGGTCCAGGGCGTTAGGATCGCCCTGGTCGCGCCCGCAGGCGCGAAATTGGGCCTTCCCTTGGGGAAAGGAGATTTTTGTTGAAAAGAAGAATTAAGCAAAGGGCATATGAATCAGAAAAGGAGCATGTATGGGTGAGCAAAGCACAAAGAATAAAAGAGCATGGGAATACCGGGCCTATGAATTCTGGTCCAGCCTGGGGACCCCTTCTGACAAAGCGGTCTATTTGAAAAACAACCCGAAGGAACGCCTTCGCTATCACCAGAAGTATTTTGAAAATGCTTCTGGCATGAAAATAGCAAACCCTTGCGGTTCAAACGGCCGGATAGCAGTTCCCTTGGCGCTGCTTGGCGCAGATGTAACTGTCTTTGATATTTCTGAAGAAAACGCACGGTATGCCCTTGAACTGGCTGCATGCGCAGGCGTTGAAATCAAATATGTTGTTGGTGATTTTTGCGAGACCGATTTGAGACAATTTGGGGACCGTTTTGATATGGTTTACGCTGAAGGCGGCATCCTGCACTATTTTGCAGAGCTGGATGTCTTTATGAATACGCTATATGCCATTACAAAACATGGTGGGCAGCTGATTCTAAGCGATTTTCATCCGTTCCGAAAGATAAACCGTTTGGGTTCACCCATGATGAGTGTGCAACAGACTGATGGTGATTACTTTGACAGCCTCCTGCACTCTGGAGATGTAGCCTATCAAAGCTTTTTCGATAAGGAAGAACAGACTGCTTTTCCCAAGTGTTCCTTGAGATATTATACTTTGAGTGAAATTATCAATGCTGTTATCCGATCAGGCTTTACTATTCAAGAATTTCATGAGCATCCTAATTTTGAAGACAGGAAGCTGCCTGGAGAATTTACAATCGTTGCCCTCAAAAGCTGATTCGCCTCACATAATTCAAGTGCATATGCAAAAAGCAGGACCCCGCCTTTTCATCACAGGGTCCTGCCTTTTTTCCAGAGAGTTCACTTCATCTTTGCTGCAATATCCTGCGCCACGGCGATCCCCGTCACGCTGGCCTGCATAAGCCCTCTTGTGATCCCCGCGCCGTCGCCGATGGCATACAGCCAGCAATGGGCGTTTCGAACTGGTTGTTCACCATCACCTTGCTGGAGTAGAACTTCACTTCCACCCCGTACAGCAGCGTGTTTTTGCTGTAAAGCCCCGGGGCCAGGTGGTCAAAGGCCTTCAAGGCTTCCACGATGCTGGTCAGATGCCGGGGCGGGAGCACGAAGCTCAAGTCACCGGGCACGGCGGTATGCAGCGTGGGCACAGTGGTGGATTTATTGAGGCGGCTCATGTCCGTGCGACGCCCCTGCAAGAGATCACCCAGCCTCTGCACCATGATGGGCCCGCCGGTGAGCATGTTGGCCAGCTGGGCAATGTACCGCCCGTACTCGATGGGCTGGTTGAAAGGCTCGGTAAACCTGGTGGACACCAGCATGGCAAAATTGGTGTTCCCGGTGCGCATCTTTTCATCGCCATAGCTGTGGCCGTTCACCACCGCAATGCCGCCTTCGTAATGCTCCTCGCTCACCACCCCGCCGGGGTTCATGCAGAAGGTGCGGACCTTGTTCTCATACGTATCGCTGTAATAGACCAGCTTTGCTTCATATAAATGGCGGGTGAGATGGTCCATGATGGCGTTGGGCACCTCCACCCTAACGCCGATGTCCACCTCGTTATTTTGGGTTTTGAGCCCCAGCCTGCCCACTTCCGCCGCCAGCCACACCGCGCCGCCGCGGCCTGGCGCCGCCACCACATAGGACGCCAAGGCGGTATAGGGCTCGCCGCTGCGGGGCGTCAGCTTTACGCCCGCAACACGGCCATTCTCCACCAGGATATCGCTGGCGGTGGTGAGCTCCGCAAAGGTCGTCTGCGTCTTGCTGACCAGATAGTCGTGCATGGCTTCCAAAACCGTGCCTGCGTTTTCAGTGCCCAAGTGGCGCACCGGGCAGGGGATGAGCCTTATGTTATAGCGGCTGGCCTCGTAGGCGATCTCCTCCACCTTCCGGTCGTCCAGTCCATGGACTTCCGTAGGCGCGCCAAAGCGCAGATAAATCTCGTCCGCCTGATGAATAAGGTTCTGCGCCTGGGCATGGCCCATATAATCGCTGATATGCCCGCCCACCTCGTCGCTCAACGACAGCTTGCCGTCTGAAAAAGCGCCGGCGCCCGCCCAGCCGTGAACAATGCCGCAGGGGTCGCAGTGCACGCACTTGCCGGTCGTGCGCGCGGGGCAGGTACGCCGTGCGATGGCCCTGCCCGTATCCACGATGAGCACCCTGCATTCGGGCTTTTTATTTGTCAGCTCCAGCGCGGTAAAGATACCTGCCGGGCCTGCTCCGATCACGATCGCGTCAAACCGCCTGGTTTCCATAAATCAGCGCCTCCTTAGGTGAAACGCACACAAGTACCACACGCATGAAAGAGGCCCCATGCAAATCTGCACAGGGCTTCTTGCGATTTATTTTAGCACAATGGTTGCAAAAACGCAAGTGTTCTCGGATTTCTCACATATTTTATGAATTTCTCTGCACTTCGTCTTTCGTAACGACGGCATAGATCAGCGGTTCCGGCCTCACCTGGACATCCCCGATGAGGATATGGCCGCACAGCGCTTGCTCCGCCGCCTTGGCTGAATCCTCATCCCTGGCGTAAAGGACCGCCAGCGGCTCGCCGCGTTCGACTTTATCCCCGATGCGCTTTTGAAGCACAAAGCCCACCGAAGGATCGATTTGATCCTCCTTGCGGACGCGTCCCGCGCCCATGCGCTGTGCGCAATAGCCAAGTTGATCCGTATCCATGGCCGCGACAAACCCGGCCTTAGGCGCTGGCACGGTGCGGACTACCTTCGCCTGTGGAAGCAGCGACACATCCTCACACACCCGGCCATCTCCCCCCTGGGCTTCAACCATTTCCTGAAGTTTCTTTAAGCCCGCGCCGCTCGTAAGGGCGTCCCGCAATTGACTTTCCGCCTCCTGGAGCGTTGCTGCGCGCCCGGCGGCGATGAGCATATGGCTGCCCAGCATCAAGGAAACTTCCAAAAGCGGCCCCTTGGCCCTGCCTGCCAGGATATCGATGGCTTCCTTCACTTCCAACGCATTGCCCACATGGGAGCCCAGCGGTTCGGCCATTCCGGTGACCACCGCCACCGTGGGCCGCCCGGTCAGTGTGCCGATATCCACCATAGCCCGGGCCAGTTCGATGCTATCGTCCAACGTCTGCATAATGGCCCCTGAGCCGGTCTTCACATCCAGGACGATGGCTCCCGCGCCGCTGGCCAGCTTCTTTGACATAATGGAGGAAGCGATCAGAGGCAGGCTATCCACGGTAGCGGTCACGTCCCGCAGTGCGTACAACGCCTTATCCGCCGGGGCCATGTTCTTGCTCTGCCCGATCACCGCGC
>JAEWAH010000289.1 GCA_023391725.1 Bacillota bacterium
TTGGTTGCGTAACGAAGTATAAGGCAAAGATTCCGGCCTGTCAAGCCCTTTTTCTAAAATTTTGATTTATTTTCCAGGCCATGCTACAATGGCAAAAAAACGGGAGAGGCAAGCCATGTTTTCGGTAGGTACGCAGTGGAATCCCCTGCAGGCACAGTTGCGAGAACTGCTGGAGAAAAAGGACTCTTTTGATCAGGCCATGGAATTGCTTTTGCGAATGCATGCGCTTCTGCATGTAAGGGAAGTATCTGGCGCCGGAGATCAGACGGTCATGGACATGGTCTGGGAAGGTCTATCCCAAGAGGTCTTTCAAACCATGCCCACACCGGAGGATGTGACGGTGGCCTGGAACATCTGGCATATCACACGCATTGAGGATCTTACCGCCAACCTGCTGATCGCGGACGCGGACCAGGTGCTTAATGATTATTGGCAGGCAAAACTGCACATCCCTGCCCGCGATACAGGTAACGCCATGACCGACCCGGAGATATTATCTTTCAGCGTTGCGGTGGATAAAGACGCTTTGAAAGAATACCGAAACGCCGTTGGCGCGCGCACCAGGGAAATCATAGCTTTGCTTACGCCCAATGACCTTGCTCGCAAGTTCTTAAAAGGACAAACGGACCGCATCGTTGCGGAAGGCGGTCTGACGAGCCACCCGGATTCCATTTGGCTTAGTGACTTCTGGGGAAGGAAGAACGTGGCGGGCATCCTTTTGATGCCCATCACCCGGCATCAGATGGGGCACCTCAATGACTGCCTGAAATTGAAGGCAAAATGTGGTGTGCGCGCAGATAGAAAGAGGGCGGCCAAATGAGTATTTATGTGGCGCTGCTTAGGGGCATCAATGTGGGCGCCAACAAACGTATAGGCATGGCGGACCTGAAGCGCACCTTCGAGAACCTGGGCCTTACGAAAGTGCAGACGTACATCCAAAGCGGCAACGTGCTGTTTGTATCGGAAGAAAAGGAAAGGCCGCTGCTGGATTTGATCCAGGCGGCCATACAAAAAGATTTTGGTTTTTCGGTAGACTTGGTACTGCGCACGGGCGGGGAAACAAAAAAGCTGCTGGAGGACTGCCCATTTTCCCGGGAGGAGGCGCAGGCGGCTGAGGAAGCGCTGGGCTCTCCGGTACTGCACGCGGCTCTTTTGCCAGAGCCCCCGTCCCAAAGAGATATTGAAAAGCTGAGCGCCTGCTGTGCGGAGGGAGAACGCTTTGAGATTCGCGGCAGGGATGTTTATCTGCTGCTTCCAAACGGCGTCCACCGCTCCAAGCTGGCATCCCAGCTTCAAAAGCTGGACGTGCCGGCCACCGCCCGGAACATGAATACACTGGATAAACTTGCTGAGCTGGCCGGGGTCATGAAGAAATAGCCTGGCCTTCTATATCGGGCAAGGAATAAATGCTTTGGGTAAGCTGGGAGAACTCCTCATAGGCCTCAAGGGCCTGCCGCTGGCTCTCTTCCCTAACATGCAGGAACAGGTCGTAATTGGCAGCCAGCATCTCCACTAATTCCCTACTTAGGGCGCCGTTTTGCACCATGGTTTGGAGCGTCCCGATGGCCTGCTGCCTGGGCATGCCTTCCCGGTATGGCCGGTCTTCCGTAATCGAGGAAAAGACATCCGCCACGGACATGATCCTGGCTCCGTAAGGAAGAGATTTTTCCGAAAGGTGGAAGGGATAGCCGGTGCCGTCCAACTTTTCGTGGTGATAGGCCGCCCACTCCGCAATGGTCTCCATACCCTTGATCTGGGAAAGCAGCCGGTAGGTGAAAAAAGTATGGGAGCGGATGATCCGGTATTCCTGAAGGCTAAGCTGGCCCGCCTTTTCCAGGATATCGTTGTCAACGGCGATCTTGCCCAGGTCATGAAGGTATCCGGCGATCAGGAGCATATCGCACTCCGTGGATGACATGCCATTCAATTCTCCCAGCAGCCGGGCGGTGTAGGCCACACCGGCGGAGTGGGTAGATGTAAAACGGCTGCGAAAATCAATGACATGGGAAAAGATCTGGGCAATTTGAAGCACCTGCGAAAGCGTCAGATCCTGGGCGAGAAACTCTGTTTCCCTGCGCAGATAGCGCAGGGGCTCCCTATCATTCAGTTCCAGCCACACATGCTCCCGGGCAGCCAGGCGGACCACGGCGGCCACGGCTTCGGGCAGAAAGCGGGAACCCTCCCGCACCTGTATTCTGGCCAGAATCTGGGGCAGTTGGAGCAGGATATGCTCGCTGCCCGTGAACAGCACGCAGATCCTGTCGGCCAGGTGGAGCACATGGCTGAGCATCGGAACGGGGTTCCCCTGAAAAGATACACCCTCCCCCTTGTTCCATGATAGGTGATGATAGCGCAGAATCGCCGCCACAGGTGCAAAGGGCGGGTATTTTTCCAGCAGCGCCGCCCCCCTCATGGCATGGCTGCCAATCTCCTGCCGCTCCTCCCTAATCATGACCAGGCGTTCCCTGACTGACAAGGAGCCCACATCATGAACGATGCCGGCCAGCAAAAGATCCTGCAATTCCTCCTGGGAAAGGCCCATTTCCTCCCCCAGGCGGTAAGCCAGATAGGTCACCTGCTGATGGTGGTTGTGAAGCTCGGGCGCCACCAAGTCCATGGCGCAGGAAAGGGAAAACATCAGATCATAGAGCTTGACGCACATATGCCTTGCCTCCCGTTTTATATCAAGCACACTCCCTATTAAAATAATAATCTGCATTAAAACGCGACCTAGGAAATGATCTGCTGATTGCCGGGCAGACTTCCCTGCGGCATTAAATGCTGATGTTATGCTAAACTATATGTTAATCCATTTCATTGGAAATGGCAAGGGCTGGAAAGGGAATTGTGAAATATTTTGCAAAAAAACAGGGAGGAAAGAGGGAAGTTATACGTAAGGCCTCATGAAAAGGCAAGAGTTCCTCGCCTGTGGACGCAACCAATTGTTTGCGACGCGCGGGGGCGCCAGCGCCAAATGAAGCAAAAAGGTTAGCTGCCGCAAGGCTCACCTCATCCGCCTCCTTCGTCGGCACCTTCCCCAGCACGGGGATTCTCAAGGGGTTATATCCCTTGAGCGGGGTCCAGGGG
>JAEWAH010000315.1 GCA_023391725.1 Bacillota bacterium
ATTTCCCAGCATAGGAAGTGCCGTTGATGAACAATACATTTCGTAGATAATGTTTTATGAGAGAATTGCTTATATGCATTTTGCGCTCTCCTTTGTTGGTAGTATCTTTGGCATTGCAGCTGACCCAATAAAAATGAGCATCCATTTGCACAGTATAACATGCAGTTGTTCCCAAATACAACAAGAGCCACCTTCTATCCGGCGGCTCTCATTGCATCAAATTTTCTTGTTCCGAATTACCGTACCCGCCAACGAATGGCATCTACCATCTCCGTCGCAGCTGCTGTAATCCGCTTAGATTGCGTGGTAAAAAACTCCACGATCGGCTCGTCCTTTTTGATATTCCATATCCCGGCGACGCGCCCATTTACCGCGATCGTCGGATTGCATATGCCGGATTTTAGGATAACCATGCTTTTGTATTCCGCCGGTAAGACTGCGCTCCGCTCTGAATACGACACGATCAAAGGGTCAAAGCCAGAAAGTAAAGTAAGCTCTGGGATATCGGCGGTGTCATGATCGCCGCAATCGTAATATCTATTGCCGTTGAGCTCAAAGCAATCGAAACCGTCAAGCGGCAATTTCCGCAGTTTATTTGCTTCCTCTTTCCAAAAGCCAAAAAACCACGCCGCGTCAGCAAGTGTCGCCGGGCCATACACGGCAAAGTATCTGCGGAGCAGTTCGGGCAATACCTCATCAAAAGTCTGTGTTGGCTCTGCGGATATCAGGTCGAAATCGCGGCTGGTCATATCGCGGAACGCGACCTTCCCAAGCCTGGCCAAGTGTACAAAAATGCCGCCCCAGGGAGAGAACATCGCGTCCACCAATTTATAGTCGTACTGATCGGCAAAGATGCGGCGAAACTCGGTGCGTGAGTAAACGCCATCCTCCATATACCGCAGCACTTCATCCGCAAATCTCTCTACGTTTTCCTCTCCAAAATGGCGGGCAAGGTATGACTCGCCAGCGTGCAGCGCGAGCAGCTGAGGTAAATCTTCATATACCACGCCGTGCAAGGTTCCGCGATAGAGCCATGTTTTGGTGAGCGCTGTTTTCCAGCCGGTTATGTCTGCGCCGCGGATTAGTGCTGAGAATGGCACATTTCGGTAAAACCAACTGTGCAGACCGAGCAGCTCATGCGAGAGCGTGACGATGTTCTCGCACCTTCTGGACAAGTACAGCCCATGCATACGCTTGCGAATGATTTGTTCAGTTATGTCCATCTCAGTCATAATTGCACGGCAACCCCTTTTGTATTGCTATTAGATCCCCATGATTTTCTGCACGACCACGGAAACAGCCGCAATCGCAAACCAGCAGCAAAGCCCTAAAAATATTGGCTTGAATCCATTGGAAAGCAGCTTCTTTATATTTGTGTTCAACCCTATGGCGGACATCGCCATCACGATCATGAATTTTCCAAGGGTTGATAAATCGTTTGATACCCATCCCGGCAGCCCTGCGAAAGTGTTAATGATCGCCGCTAGAATAAAGAATAGAACGAACCACGGAAATACTTTGGCAAACTTAAAGTCTCCAGCCCCAGTACGTTCGCGCTTGCGAGCAGCATATATAGCCAAAAACAGTGTGATTGGAACGATCATCAATGTTCTTGTAAGCTTTACGATTGTTGCAAACTCCAAGGCCGCATTGTTCCCGGCAGCATTCGACCATGATGTACCGGCGGCAACCACAGAAGAAGTGTCATTGATCGCCGTGCCCGCCCACATGCCGAAACTCATGTCGCTCATTCCCATGAAATGACCGAGTGCAGGAAAGATCAACACAGCGATGATGTTAAATAGGAATATTGTTGATATTGCCTGGGAGACATCCTCGTCATTTGCTCTGATCACGGGTGCTGTTGCGGCAATTGCTGATCCGCCGCAAATGGACGTACCCACGCCAATCAGCGTTGCCGTATTTCCTGAAAGCTTTAATACCCTTCCCATGACAAATGCGGTAGTAAAAGCCGCAGAGAGCGTGAATATCATGACATACAGAGACTGACTGCCCACTTTGATGACATTATACAAATTCATGCTAAACCCGAGTAAAACGATGGAATATTGCAGCAGCTTCTTCGATGTGTATTTCACGCCATCTTCAAGTCGAATATGGGGATGGAAACGTTGACTTACCAGCTTTGGGAATAGGGTCGTAATCAAAATACCAATAAGAATAGCAATGACAGGCCCTCCGATAATAGGAAAAGCAGTTCCTAGACACCATGCAATGATGGCGATAATAAAGCAAACAATAATGCCGGGTATGATATGGAACCATTGCTTTTCAATTTTCTTTTCGTTTTTCGAAAGCTTCTCATTTGTTTCATCAACGGCTTCCTCAATAGGATTTCTCGTGCTCATCTTCATTGCTCCTTATAGTGCTACCGTTCACACTTTAACATCGTTGTTGTATAATGTAAACTAGATATTTTTCCCGTCCGCATACACAAAGAGAGCTGCTTTTATAAAGCAGTTCTCACTGTATCAATGTTGTCTTTGAGTTGGTATGAACGCTACGGTAATAGTCAAACGAATGTTACAATTTGAGCCAATAGTATCAGCTGTTTAGGGGAAGACTATATCCGTCTGGAGGAACAAAAATGGATATATGCTTTGATGCAGTTTACTATGAGCCGGCTGCGCTTAACTATCAATTGGGACGGATACTCCGGGCCAAATATATAAACTTGCCCTGGATAGAAATAGACAGCCATAACCATATACCGGAATTGGCAGCGACGGATAACCGTGATTTCCCAAAGTTAAAAAACCATCTCATTATAGGAATAAGAAAAACGCATAATTATGTGCCGAACCACAAGGTTTCCGACTGGCTGGTACCATATACATCCTCAGGCTGCCGCGCAATGTGCTTGTATTGCTATCTGGTGTGCAACTACAACAAATGTTCCTATCTCCGCCTGTTTGTTAACCGTGAGCAAATGCTTGACGGGCTTCTTAAAAAAGCCGCGGCTGCTCCCGTGCCGCAAACCTTTGAGATTGGCAGTAACAGCGACTTATTGCTGGAAAACATGATTACAGATAATTTGACCTATACCATCGAGCGCTTTGCGCAGGAAGGCCGCGGACACCTGACGTTTCCGACGAAATTTGATATGGTCAATCCACTGCTTGGGCTTAATCACGTAGGCAAGACCATATTTCGAATGAGTGTAAATCCACAGGAGATTGTCCGTCGCATAGAGTTGGGAACATCTCCGCTCCACGCGCGAATTCATGCATTGAACGATATGGCGGAAGCCGGCTATCCGGTGGGGCTGCTAATTGCACCCGTCATCCTGCTCCCGGATTGGAAGCAGTTGTATGGAAAGCTAATAGAGCAGTTGGCAGATGAATTAAGCGGAAAGGTCACACAAAACGGTTTCATAGAAATCATACTAATGACCTATAGCTTCGTACAAAATGCCATCAATACGGATGCATTTCCCAATGCTGTAAAGCTTTTAAATCGGGAGACTATGACCGGGCGTGGGCGCGGAAAATACTGCTACCGAAATGACGTACGAGCAGAGGCGGAGTCTTTCTTACGGGAAAAAATATCTCAAAATTTATCAGGTATGCCGATATTATATATATCATGACCAGACTGCATTTGCTGTTGTAGGGAATACTCATTGTTAAGTTTATTTTATCGATGGCCTTTCACAATTTAGGTGTGTTAAAGCGATAAAACAGAAGCAGACTGACAGCTTATCAGTCTGCTTCTGTCGTTATGACCACTCGAGGGTCATTCGAGTTGGTGCCGAAGGCGGGACTTGAACCCGCACGGGAGTTACCCCAATGGATTTTGAGTCCATCACGTCTGCCATTCCATCACTTCGGCATGCGGCGAGATGTATTATAGCATGTTTCTCTGGGCGGCGCAAGGCCTGAGGGAGAATTTTTAGAGGGCGGCGGGAACCGACATAAAGCTTTCCCAACTTGCCTTCCCCAAAAGGGAAGGTGCGACGAAGGAAGTGAATGAGGGGAAGTTTTACGGCAGCAATATTTCGCACCTCTTCCAGCCCTGCGCGACACCTTCCGGAATCCCTCCACCGCTTTGCGGTCCTCCTCCGTTTCGTAGGGTGAGCGCAAGCGAGCCTGAAGCAGTGGAGCGAAGTGGAACTGCGAAACACCGGGCGCGAAGCGAACGGTGCGGAGATGACAAGGGGGGCTTTACGGGAGGCGAAACGGGGAAGGCTTTGGGTGGAAGCAAGCCCCACCCTGCGGTGATTTGCAAATCACCTTTTTCATCAGCGGATAGAACATCCTCAGCTTTCAATCCTGCGCAGGAACTCTTCCTCATCAATCACCGGAATGCCAAGCTCCCGGGCCTTGTCCAGCTTGCTCCCGGCACTTTCCCCGCAGAGCACGAAGGCGGTCTTGCGGCTTACGCTGCCCGCGGCAACGCCGCCATTTTTACGGATCAAGTCTTCCGCATCGGTGCGGGAAAGGGACGGGAGCGTGCCTGTGACCACAATACTAAGGCCGTTTAAAGCGCCGCCCTCGGATTTTTTCGCCTCCCGGGGCGTAACGCCGGCCTGAAGAAGATGCTCGATCATGTCAATGTTCTCATGGAAAGAGAAAAAGTCGATGATGCTCTGGGCCACCACATCTCCCACCTCTGGGATGGCAGTCAGTTCCACGAAAGAAGCGCCTTTCAGCATCTCCAGCGTGCCGAAGTGGTTGGCCAGGTCCCTGGCGGTCTTGCGGCCCACATTGGGGATGCCCAATGCGAATAGAAACGCGTCCAGGGCGCAGTGGCGGCTATTCTCCAACGCCTTTAGCAGGTTTTCGGCCCGCTTTTCCTTAAAGCCCTCCAGAGAGAGCAATTGTTCCTTTGTAATCCCATACAGCCCGGCGGGGTCACGGACGCCAAAAGTGTCATAGAAAAGGCCGGCCGTCTTTTCGGAAAAGGTCTCGATATCCATGGCGTCCCGCCCGGCGAAGTGGGCCAATCTCGCCACCGCCTGGGGACGGCACGTTTCACGGTTCATGCAGTACAGGTGCGCGCCTTGCTCTATGACTGGCTCGCCGCAGGCCGGGCACCGTTCCGGCTTCTCAATTGTCTTCTCGTTCTCTCCCGGTTCCCCCACCCGGCCCATGATCTCGGGGATCACGTCGTTGGAGCGGCGCAGCCAAACTTCACAGCCGATGGCGACCCGCTTGCGTTGGATATCGCCCCAGTTGTTGAGGGTGGCGCGCTTCACCGTAACGCCTCCAAAATCCACCGGCTCCAAGTGGGCCAGGGGCGTCAGCTTCCCCGTGCGGCCCGGCTCCCAGGTGACATCAAGAAGGGTGGTGGTATTCTCCTCCGCCTCGAACTTGTAGGCCACCTCCCAGCGGGGGAACTTGTCGGTATACCCAAGGGCAGTGCGCAGATGAAAATCCGACACCTTCACCACCGCGCCGTCGATGAGGAAATCGAGCTTCTCCCGGCTATCAATAATTTCCTGGATAGCAGTGCGAAGCGCTTCAATGCTTTTGGCTTCTCTGCGGTAGGTGCTTAGGGGAAAGCCGTTTTCTTTGAGGAAGGCAATCATCCCAGCGTGGTCGCCATAGGGCGGATTTTCGATGGTGCCTATCTGATAGAAAAAAGCGTCCAACTTTCTTGCAGCGGTAACCTTGGGATCAAGGTTGCGCAGCGCGCCGGCGGCTGCGTTGCGGGCGTTTTTCAGCGGCTCCTGGGCGGTTTCGTTGTATTTTTTTAAAACCGACAGGCGCATGACGCATTCTCCCTGCACTTCCAGAAGCCCTTGATATGGGATAGCAAGAGGCACGGAGCGAATGGTCATGGCTTGGGGCAAAATCGCCTCCCCCACCTCGCCGTTACCCCGGGTGGCGGCCTGGATGAGCTTGCCCCCGTTGTAGGTAAGGTTCAGGGTGAGTCCGTCCAGCTTGTATTCCACAAAATAGGAAATTTCCCCGGTATGGCCGGATTGGGCGGCCAGCTTCTCCGTCCGCGCAACCCAGGCGGCAAGGCCCGCAAAATCTTGCGCCTTGTCCATGCTCCAAAGCCTGCTTATATGCCGGTGCTGCAAAAAAACGGCCAAAGGCTGGCCGCCCACCCGGCGGGTAGGCGAATCGTCGAGCCTTGCGCCCGTTTCTTTTTCCAAAAGGACAAGCTCATCGTAGAGCTTGTCCCATTGGGCGTCCGACAAAATCGGATCGTCGTTTTCATAATAGGCCCGGTTCGCCTCGTTGAGGCGGTCTACCAGGGCGCGCATGCGCTTATCCGGCGTACCCATAGGCTGCTATTCCCCCACCTTCACGATCGGCGCGATGCTCAGGGAAAATTCCTTGATGCCATAGGCGGCAAATTCGATAACGATGCGCGCGTCGCTGCCGGTGCCCCGCACCTGCACCACGTTACCCTCGCCGAACTTGCGGTGCATCACACGGTCGCCAGCAGCAAACAAGCTCTGCATGGCGCCCTTTTCCAGCTCCCTGGCCTTGGAGGGGGCAAAACCCTTCTGCACCCCGGGGATACCCAAAGCCTGGGCCTGGGGAGCAATTTGAGGCGTGCCGAAGGATAGCTCGTGGGGCCGGGCCGCCCGTGGCGCGTGGGTGGGCTGGGGATGCGCCTTTACCGGCGCGCCAAAGGAGCGCTCCATTTTGGAAATCCATTCGTCGTCCAGCAGGCGCTTGGGGATCTCGCTTAAGAACCGGGATGGCGGGTTATGGTTGAGTTGGCTGAAAAGCATCCGTTGGGAGGCATAACTTATGTACAGCCGCCTCTGGGCGCGGGTGATACCCACATAGCAGAGCCTGCGCTCCTCCTCCAGGCGGTTTTCATCATTTACCGAACGGTTGGAGGGGAACAGCCCGTCCTCCAGCCCGGCAAGGAACACGATTGGGAATTCCAGCCCCTTGGCGCTGTGCAGCGTCATGAGCGTTACATACCGGGGGCTGCCCTCAGATTGATCCAGGTCCGTGACCAGGGATACGTTCTCCAAAAAATCTTCAAGCTGCGGGTTTTCGGATTGCTTTTCGAATTCCTCCACCGCGCCTACGAATTCCTGCATGTTTTCCAGGCGTGTGCGGGCTTCCTCGGTATCCTCCCGCTCATACTCCTTTTTAAGCCCCGAGTCTTCCAGCACCTGCCGCACAAAATCGGCAAGGCCCATGCCTTCCCGCATGGCCACCAAGCGATTCATCAGCGCAGCAAACTCGCCCACGCACTTGCGGGGCCGGGCGGAAAGTGTCTCGGGCATATCCTGGAGCGCGCTGAAAAGGGGCATGCCGCTTTCCTGGGCATGCTGGGCCAACTCCGCGATGGTGGCATCGCCAATGGCGCGCTTGGGCTGGTTGATGATCCGGCGCAATGAAACATCATCCGCAGGGTTCACGATCACACGCAAATAAGCGATGACATCCCGCACTTCCTTGCGGTCGTAAAAGCGCAATCCGCCGAACACCTTATAGGGAATGCCGGCACGGACCATCATTTCTTCCAGAACGCGGCTCTGGGCATTGGTGCGGTAGAGCACCGCCATGTCCCCATACGTCTCTCGGCTCAAGGTCAGTTGATGCATCCTGTCGCAGATCCAGGCAGCTTCCTCCCGCTCATCTCCGGCGCAGAAGACTTTGATAGGCTCACCTTCGCCAAGCTCCGTCCACAGCGCCTTTTCCTTGCGGCCCACGTTATGGGCAATGACCTGGTTGGCGGCGTCCAGAATGTTGGCGGTGGAGCGGTAGTTCTGCTCCAGCTTGATGACCACCGCATCCGGGTAGTCCTTTTCGAAGTCCAGAATGTTACGGATATCCGCCCCACGCCAGCCGTAAATGGATTGATCATCATCCCCCACTACGCACAGGTTGCGGCTTTGGGCGGTGATCAGCTTGACAAGCATGTACTGGGCATAGTTGGTATCCTGATACTCGTCCACGTGCACATATTGAAAGCGGCTGCGATAGCTTTCCAAAACGGGCGGATGGTCGGCGAACAGCTCCAACGTGCGCATGATCAGGTCGTCAAAATCCAGCGCATTGGCGCTGTGCAGCTTCTCCTCATACAATTGAAAAGCGTCGTATATGAGCTGATTGCGATAGTCCTTGTTGGACTCCCGGAACCAGTCTCCGGGGGCAAGCAGTCTGTTTTTCGCGTCGGAAATCTTGATCTTGAGTTCTCTTGGGGGCAGTATCTTTTCATCCAGATTCATCTGCTTCAAGATCTCCTTGAGCACAGTCATCTGGTCATCGTCGTCATAAATGGTGAAAGCGCGGGTATAGCCCAGCTTTTCGATATCCCGGCGCAAGATCCTTGCGCAGGTAGCATGAAAAGTGGATATCCAGGCATCCTCCGCCGCGGGGCCTACCAGGTTCAAGATCCGCTCCTTCATTTCCTTGGCAGCCTTGTTGGTAAAGGTCAAAGCCAAAATCTGCCATGGCGCAACGCCATGGCCAATCAAATTTGCTACACGGTATGTAAGCGCCCGGGTCTTTCCGCTGCCCGCGCCCGCGAGGATGAGCACCGGCCCCGTGAGTGTTTCCGCAGCCTTCCGCTGCTGTTGGTTCAGCGCCTGCAAATCCATTTTCGCTATCCTCTGTCTTCCACATTCTCGCGTTCAAGCCTGTTTAAACCGGTAAGGCCCTCTGCCTCAAGGGCGTCAAGCACCCCTTTATAGCCCTGGGCCCCATAGATAAGCGCCCGGTTCACCCGGCTGATGGTGGCGGTGCTCGCCCCGGTCCTGCGGGCGATCTCCTGATAGGTCACCTGCTCCCTGAGAAGAACGGCTACCTCCAGCCGCTGGGCGATGCTTTTCAGCTCCTGTATGGTCAGAACATCCTCTAAAAAGCGGTAGGCATCCTCGGGTCCGCTAAGCGCCAGCAGCGCCTTAATCAGCAGATCTGTCTGCGGCGTCTTGATCTTTGGCGTGAACATCTGAAGCCTCCCGCGATGGATTCCGGTCGCCTTGAAGAAAGGCCCGCTAAAATATGCGGGCGCAGGAATGTCCATAAACCTTCAAAATCATTATATCACATTTTCCGCCGCAAGAAAAGGCAAAATGGGAAAGGCAAAATGAAAAAGGGAAAGCGGGTCATAGCCCGCCTTCCCACCCAATCACTTTTGAGGTTTCTTTCCGAACAGGCCGCCCGTCATCTCACTTGCGTTGCGTTTGAGCTTTTGCATAGCGCCCTGCTTGGAGCCCGTGGCAATGAGGGCGAAGATGATCAGCCCTGCCACGAACACCCCCACCACCCAGAGGATACCGCTGCCCGCCCCCGTGTTGGTTTCTGTAGAAGGAGTATTTGTCACCTGATTGGCCTGGGCATTGTTTGACGGGCCCACGTCGCTGGCGGATCCCGCCGCGCCGGAGACGCCTCCGTACAGCGTCTTGTAGAGCACATCGGCCATGGCTGCGGTGGAAGTCGCCGCCCGCTCCTTGCTGGTGGTGTGGGTGCCGAATTCCAGGAGCACGGATCTTGGGCTCAAGTCCTGATTGTAAGTACCCTTTCCGATAAAAATGTCTTTGACGAGCCCGGGGTGCATCTTGTCCGCCACCGCCTTGATCTGGGCTGCAAAGTCCTTGTTGGCGCTGGAGTTTTGGTTGCTGCGCCCCACCTCCAGGCGGACCTTGCTGGCGCTTTCATTGCCCAGCTTGACGGTGTATTCGTCGGGATTGGGGATGCCGTCCCGGTGGATATCGAAAACGGCGTCCGGGCCGCCCTGCACCAGCTTCATGGCCGTTTGACGGCTGCGGCGGTAAGCGCCCGAATCATGGGGCTCATGGGTCGCCGTGCTTTGGTCAACCGTAACGCCCAGCTTTTCCAGGTTGGTCTTCAGATTGCCCGCCACATCGTAGATGCTTCCCTTACCCGGCTTGGCGCTGGTTCCGTCGGTTGGCACATAGCTTTCGTCGCTGTGGGTGCAATACATGGCAATCTTCTTCGTCTTGCCTGCGGACACTGGCAGCGACGCTTCCGCATCCAGCCAGGACACATCGGGCAGTTCAAACAGCCCCAGGCTTTCCGCCACGGCTGTCTTATCATCCGTATTGACGGATTTTAGCCTGAAATGATGGTTGTCACCGCTGATATATTCGTCTCCGGCCTCGGGCGTACCGCACACGGACGTGATCGCGTTCCCCTGCTCGTCCACGATCTGATAGACGTTTTCCAGGTCGGAAGGCTCCTCATCCTGGGCCAGCGCCGGGAAGGGAACCAGCATCAAGCAAACAAGCAGCAGCGGAAGTACCTTTTTCATTGCTTTTCTTCTCCCTTCTCCCTGGGCTTATGGACATGGTTGTCTTTATCGGGATTTCTGCCCCGGACCATGCGCTCGGCAATCTCACCAATGAGTTCTGCCAGCAGCACGCCCAGCACGCCGCTGATGACCATGGCGTCCACTGCCCCGGCCCCGCCCAGCACAAGCGTCTGGCTGATGCCCCTGGACCAGTTCACAACGGCCACGGCGATATCTGCCAGCAGAACGCCCAGCACACCGCAAATAAACGCGTTGCGCCGGGACCGGCCAAACAGGTATGCTACCAGGCCGCCCACAATGCCGTAGACGTAGTTGGGATCAACGACGATCTGCTCCGGCTCATTGGGCATCACCAACCCCAGCACGTAGACCAGGCCGCCTGTCAAAAGGGAGCCGATGACCGCGCGCCACTTTTCCTTGGCCGTCTCTGCCTTAAAAATCAGGTACAGGCAGACCGCCACAGGGATCACCGCGCCGCCGATGTTGAACTGAACCATCCCGATGCGGATGTCCGGGATCAGCGTGCCGAAAAACATGGCCGCCACGATGACCAGGGCTGCCCGATCGGATAGGCGCATCCTGTCCAGTACCCGCTGCGCCACGCCGAAGAAAATCAGCACCGCCACCGCAGTGAGCAATATCATGCCGATGGACACAATCTCTTCCTCCCATGACTTCATTCGTAGGAAGTGTGTCCTTCCCTTAAAAGGAATATGCGCACAGCAACCTATAGGGAGAGGATTGTACCATGCCCCAAAATGTGGTATAGTAAGCCGAATGAAAACCGAAGTTTAAGGAGCGATCCCATGACACAGAGCTACGATGCGGGCAACATACAGGTACTGGAAGGCCTGGATGCGGTGCGCATGCGGCCCGGTATGTACATTGGTTCCACAGGCTCAAGGGGCCTGCACCATCTTTTATGGGAGATTGTGGATAACGCCATGGACGAAGCTTCCAATGGCTATGCCACGGAAATAGCCGTTACCTTGCACAAAGACGGTTCCGCCAGTGTGTTCGACAACGGCCGCGGCATGCCCGTTGACATCCATCCCACCCAGGGTATTCCAGGGGTGGAAGTGATCTTTACCAAACTGCACGCGGGCGGCAAGTTCAACAATGAAAACTACAGCTATTCCGGGGGCCTTCATGGCGTGGGCGCCTCGGTGGTGAACGCATTATCAAAATGGGTCACGGTGGATGTGTTCCTGAACTGGGCCCATTACCTGATGGAGTTTTCCAGCGAATTCGATATGGTCCAGGGTAAGATCCTGGCTGGCAAGCCAAAAGGCGGACTGCAAAAGCTGGGCAACACCCGCAAAAAAGGCACGCTGGTGCGTTTCCTTCCGGATGACAGCATCTTTGAGGAGACGAAGTTCAACGGGGAAGTGGTCTCCCGGCGCCTGAAAGAGCTGGCCTATTTGAACACAGGCGTTCGCATCACCTTCGAGGACGAGCGAGTGAAGGATGAAGCCCTCAGCCATCAGGAATACTGCTACGTCGGCGGCATCGCCGACTATGTAAAATACCTCAATGAGGACAAGACCCCCCTGCACGATGCGCCCATATTATTGGAAGGCAAGAAGGACGACACCCTCTGCCGGGTGGCCATCCAGTATACGGACGGCTATACGGAGAACCTGTTTTCCTATGTGAACAACATCCCCACCGCCGAGGGCGGCAGCCATGAAACGGGCTTCCGGGCCGCATTTACAAAGGCCTTCAACGATTATGCCCGCAAGATCGGGGCTTTGAAGGAAAAAGACAACAACCTGGCCGGTGAGGATTTCAGGGAAGGCATGACCGCGGTTCTCATCACCATGGTCAAAAATCCTCAGTTCGAGGGGCAGACCAAGGGTCGTCTTGGGAACACCGAGGTACGCCCGGCGGTGGAGGCTATCATCATCCAGAAGCTGGCCGAATTCCTGGAAGATCTCAAAAACCAGGATCTATGCCAAAAAATCGTGGAGAAGGCCGTCCGTTCCGCCAAGGTTCGGGAGGCCACCCGCAAGGCCCAATCCATGGCCCGGGCTAAAAGTGAGCTGGAAGCCGCGCCTCTGGTGGGCAAGCTTTCAAGCTGCACAGGCCGCAAACCTTCGGAAAACGAGCTGTTTATTGTGGAGGGCGACTCCGCCGGCGGCAGCGCCAAGCAGGGCCGCGACAGGCGCTTCCAGGCTATTTTGCCCCTGCGCGGCAAGCCCTTAAATGCCGAGAAAAAGCGGCTGGACCAGGTGCTGGATAATGAGGAGTTCCGCAGTATCATCACGGCCCTGGGCACCAGCATCGATGAAAGCTTTGATCTGGAAAGCCTCAAGTATCACAAAGTGATTATCCTCTCGGACGCCGACCAGGACGGCGCTCACATCCGGGCCATTTTACTGACCTTCTTCTACCGCTACATGCGGGATCTTGTAGTTAAGGGCCATGTGTATATTGGCATGCCCCCGCTTTACAAGGTGCAAAAGGGTTCCAATGTCCAGTATGTCTACGATGATCGGGCGCTCCAAAAGGTTCTCAAGACCGTGGGCAAGGGTTATACTCTCCAGCGGTACAAGGGTCTTGGCGAAATGAATCCGGAGCAGCTGTGGCAAACCACCATGGACCCTCAAAACCGCAAATTGATGCAAGTGACCATCGAGGATGCCGCCCAGGCGGACAAGATTGTAACGGTGCTCATGGGCGACAAGGTGGAGCCCCGGCGGGAATACATCAGCCAGCACGCCAATTTTAACCGTTCGGACGACTTCCTCCCCGTGGCGGCAGACGGCCGGGAAAAGGAGGAGATTTAATTTATGGCAGGCAATGAAACGAATCCCCCCATCCTGGGCCAGGACATCTTTCAGATGCCCATGGAAGAGGTCATGCATAACTCCATGCTCCCCTACGCGGAGTATGTCATCCTGGAGCGGGCACTGCCCCGGGTTGAGGATGGCCTCAAGCCCGTGCAGCGGCGCATCCTGTATACCATGAGCGAACTTAGCCTCACGCCGGACAAGCCCCACCGCAAGTGCGCCCGCATCGTGGGCGATTGTTTGGGCAAATACCATCCCCACGGCGACACATCCGTGTACGATGCGCTGGTGCGCATGGCCCAGCCCTTTTCCCTTAGGGGGATGCTGGTGGACGGCCACGGGAACTTCGGCTCCATCGACGGGGATGGCGCGGCGGCCATGCGCTACACCGAGGCAAGGATGACCCCCATGGCACTTTTGATGCTCCGGGATATCGAAAAGGACACTGTGCCTTTCCGTCTGAACTTTGACGATACCCTAAAGGAGCCGGACATGCTCCCCTCCCGTTTCCCCAACCTTCTGGTGAACGGGGCCAGCGGCATCGCCGTGGGCCTGGCCACCAACATCCCGCCTCATCACCTGGGCGAATCCATCGCGGCCGTGATCGCTCAAATAGACAACCCCAATATCACCACCCGCGAATTGATGCAGCACATCCCCGCCCCGGACTTTCCTACCGGCGGCGTGCTTTTGCAGACAGACGAAATTGAAAAGGCTTACGAGACTGGCCGGGGCCGGCTTTTAAACCGTGCCAAGGTGCACGTGGAAAACGGCCCGAATGGCCGCAAGCTTTTAGTAATCACCGAAATGCCCTACCAGGTCTCCAAGGCCGGCATGCTGGAAAAAATCCTGAAGCTGTCCGAGGAAAAGAAAGCCGTGCTGGGCGGCATCTATGACATCCGGGATGAAAGCGACCGCACTGGGATGCGCGCGGTGATCGAGCTGCGCAAGGATGTGGACCCCCAGCGGGTGCTGACCTACCTGTACAAGTATTCCGACATGCAGGTGACCTTCGGGGTCAACATGGTGGCCATCGCCGAGGGCAAGCCCGTGCAAATGGGGCTTCGCGAGATCATCGGCCACTTCATCCGCCATCAAAAGAATGTGGTCACCCGGCGCACGCAATACGATCTGGATCAGGCCAAAGCCCGGGCTCACATCTTAGAAGGGTTGATGGTGGCCGTTGATAACCTGGATGAAGTGATCGCCATCATCCGCTCCAGCAAGACGCAAAAGGACGCCAGCACCCGGCTGATGGAGCGCTTCGCCCTTTCGGAGATTCAGGCCCAGGCCATCCTGGACATGCGCCTTCGGCGGCTGACCAACCTGGAGATCCTGGCACTGCGCAAGGAATATGAAGAAGTCTTGAAACTCATAGAAAGGCTGGAAGGCATCCTTGCCAGCGAAAAGAAGCTTCTCAATGTAATCAAGGCGGAACTAAACGAGATGGCCAAGGAATTCTCCGAACCCCGGCGCACCCAGCTGGTGAAGGAGGATCAGACTGAGACCGCCGCCCCGGAAGAAGAGATCGTTCCCGAAGAAGCGGTGGTTCTTTATACCTACGGCGGACAGCTCAAGCG
>JAEWAH010000004.1 GCA_023391725.1 Bacillota bacterium
CACATCACCCCTGCCGCCAAAGTGACGTTCAGCGCGCCGTAACTGATCCCCCCCAGAGCGCCCTCCAATATCTTTATCCATCCAGGCGCAAGGGCCTGTGTGGATACGGCCGTCTTCTCCGGAAGCATAAGGCAAAGCCCAAATATGATCAAAAGGGCCGGGACGAGCAGCTTTCCGACCTGAGCCAGGGGCGTAAGGCTCCTGCGGGAAAAGAAAAGCCCCGCCGCCAGGGTGACGAATAAAACAATCCAGTAGGCTCCGTGGATCGGCAGCGCTAAAGCGCCGATCTCCCCGGAAGCGGCCAGCATGCTTCCCCCCGTGGCCCCCAGCAGCACGGCAAAGGCAATGCTCCCCACGACCCCCGCCTTTCCCAGGAATGTGCGGCAAAACTGGGTCAGGGAAGTGACATCCGCCTCTTTGGCCTTTTTCAAAAGCGCAAGGGCGAAAGCGCCTATGGTGATGACCGCAAGGCCGATCCCTATCCAGGAAAAAACTCCGTACCGGCTGAAAAACCGCATGATCTCCCGTCCCGAGGCAAAACCGGCCCCCACAATTGCTCCGGTCAGCTGGAACACCGCATCCCTTGTTCGGCGGTCCATGGCGCCACCCCCTCCCCTACAATGTATAGGGCAGATGGGGTGTTTATGAGCCGCCCAAATGTCAGCGGGGTTTAAGCTCCATCACATCGGTGTCCGGTACAAAGCCATACCGCTCGTATACCGGCCTTCCCATTTCCGTGGCCTCCAGCGTGATCACATGAATATGCCTGGCATGTGCTTCCTTTACCAGCAGATCCACTACTTGGGAGGCAATGCCATGTCCCCGGTATTCAGGAACAGTATAGATATTCATGATGTAGGCCTTCCTGCCGGAAGGATTCCTGCAGTTGGGCATGACGCGATAAAAGCTGATACCGCCGCAGCCTATAAACGTTCCTTCGTCAAAGACCAGGTATGCCGCATGGATATCCTCTTCAAAGCTTTCCAAGTAATAAGCCCGGCAGCTCTGTTCCACTTCGCCAAAGTCCGCATCCACCGGCGCTCCTTTTACGGCACGGAGCATTTCTACCCTGGTCCTCACCAGCAGGTCAAGATCTTCCCTTCCCGCTTTGCGATACTCAAATGCCATCGGCTTGCCCTCCCGATTCATGATTTGCGCACCGGATGTTTCCACATCAAAAGCCCGCTTTCCTTTTTCGAAAGCGGGCTTCTATTTGGTTCTTTTTACTTCTTCGGCGCCCTTCTCAAGAAAGCAGGCACGCCCAAATCATCCTTTTCGGGAGCGGCGGGCTGCTGAGGCGGCGGCGCGGGGAAGGGGCTTGTCCCATACGTGGTCGGGCTGGGCTGGAAATAGGACTGCTGTTGCTGCGGCTGTTGCTGCTGGGGCTGCTGCTGATAGGGCGCATACACCGGCTGCTGCTGCGGATAGGGCTGTCCGTAGCTGGGCTGGAAACCCTGCTGCTGCAACGGCTGCGGAGCCACGGGCGCCGGGGTGGAAGGCCGGCCGCTGTTCACAAAGCCCGGGATTTCCGGCTCAAAGGGCTGCTCGCCCCTGCTCGCCCCCAGATCATTTTCCGCCGGGGCGGGAGCGGGCGCCACCGCCGGAGTGCCGGCTGTGCGTGCGCTGTAGGGGGTGTAGGTAGGCCTGGTCTCATACGTAGACGTCCGGCTGCGCTCAAAGGGCTTTTTCGCCGGCTCCTTGGGCGGGAAAGGCGTCTTTTCAAAGCCGGTGGCGATCACGGTGATGCGCACCTCATCGCCCATGCTCTCATCGATGCCTGCGCCGAAAATAATGTTGGCCTCGCTGTCGGCGGATTGCATCACCAGGTTGGCGGCCTCGTTGATGTCTACAATGGAGATATCCTCGCCGCCGGTGATGTTGATAAGTACGGCCCTGGCGCCGTCGATATTGGTTTCCAGAAGGGGGCTCTGGATGGCGTTCTTCGCCGCGTCGATCATGCGGTTTTCGCCCTTGCCAATGCCGATGCCCATGTGGGCCATGCCGCCGGATTCCATAACAGTCTTGACGTCCGCAAAGTCCAGATTGATGAGCGCGGGCACGGCGATCAGGTCGCTGATGCCCTGGATGCCTTGGCGAAGCACGTCATCGGCGATGCGGAAGGCCTCCAGCATGGTGGTCCCTTTGCTCACCACCTGCAAGAGCCTGTCGTTGGGGATGACCACCAGGGTATCCACCCGCTGCTTCAAATCCGCGATGCCGATTTCGGCATTCTTCATGCGTTGCTTGCCTTCAAACTGGAAGGGCTTTGTGACCACGGCGATGGTCAGGCACCCCAAGTCCCTGGCGATCTCCGCCACGATGGGGGCCGATCCGGTACCAGTTCCGCCGCCCATGCCTGCAGTGACGAATACCAAGTCCGCGCCCTTCAATGCCTGGGCGATCTCCTCCCGGCTCTCCTCCGCCGCCCGGCGGCCGATGTCGGGGATCGCGCCCGCCCCAAGGCCCTTGGTCAGCTTTTCGCCGACCTGGATCTTGGTATTGGCGTTGGACAGGCTCAGCGCCTGGCGGTCGGTATTCACGGAGATGAACTCCACTCCCTTGAGACCGGCATCCACCATGCGGTTCACGGCATTGTTGCCGCCGCCGCCGCAGCCTACCACCTTTATGGACGCGAAATTCGCCTGTTCATCCATCTGAAACTCCAGCACTCTTCATCCCCCTACTCTGTATCAAAATGCCTTTGCTATATAATAAGATAAGGAACTACTAATAATAAGGATCTTCCATTTTATGCGCCATTATTGAGGGGAATCAGCCCGCAAACAGGCTTTTGAAGAAATCCTTCACACCGCCCATGAGACCCGGAGTGGGCAGGTGCTGATGTTCCACCGTATCGATCACCAGGTCCATCAACCCCAGCGCGCTTGCGTATGCCGGACTGTTGAGCTTCATGGTGCGCTTGGGCGTTTCACGGACCGGCCTGTCAAGCTTGCCGGCCAAGTAATCACGGCCGCCCCGGTTGAGGCTCAGACCGCCGCCAGTCAGGTAGATGGAACTCCAGTTGCCCAGGCGCACGCCGCTTTGGTCGATGCAGGCCTTGATGGCTTCGGCGATCTCATCCACCCGGGGTTCCAGGACCCTTGTCACCTCGGCCTGAGTAAAGCTGGCGGGCTTTCCATCGAGCCCTGCTGCAATTTCATATGTTTGTTGGGGCGCTGCCATGCCATAAACATAGGCGCGCTTGATTTGTTCGGCTGCTTCCAGGGGTACTTTAAGCCCCATGGTCACGTCTGCCGCGATATGCCCGCCACCCATGGCGATGGTTCTGTGGAAGATCACTGCATCGCCTTCCACCGCCATGACCTCAGTATTCAGATAGCCCATGTCGATGAGGATGGCCGTGCGGTCACGTTCCTCCTCGGGGAGATAGAGCATCGCCTCGCCCGTGGGGGTGGAGAAGAAGCCGCTGATCACGACCCCCATCTCCCTAAGCCTTCCGGAGACCTCATCCAGGAAGAACTGGTCGGCCACCACGAAGGATACCAAAGCCCGCAGTTCCCGGCCTTTCATGTCCATGGGCTCCAGCGTTTTCTTGCCGTCGTCCACCATGAACCAGGCGGGGCTGCGGTGCACCACCACGCCCCGAAGCGGGGCCAGTTCCTTTTGCGCGGATTCAAATATGGCCTCAATGTGCTTCATGGTCACCCGGGGGTCCGCCCCCTGCAGCTCCACCTTGGCCGGTATGGCATACACCCGGGAAAACTCCCCGGGAACGCCCACGTTGATCTCCTTGATGCGGAAGTGGGACTGTGCCTCCGCCTCGCTGATGGAGGCGCGGATGGCCTCGTTGAGCAGCTGGGGGGCATTCCACTGGTCGCCGGAATACCCGTCATAGGGCGCGATGCCCGCGCCGCTGATGTCGCAGCGCTGGTTCCCGCTGTTCTCCGCCACGAGCGTAACGATTTTGCTTGTCCCAAAGTCCATCGCCGCCACAGTGGTTTTCATAGGTTCCTCATACCCCCGTTCGTCGGGACCTTCCGCCATAGGTCAACAGACATTATAGCATGGAAACGTCCCTGTTGAGAAGAAGAAAAATGCAGTGGTGTATATTTTTTCATTTCCTGCATGAATCCTGCAATCCATAAATATATTTCGACCGGATTTCGGCTATATTTCACCTTTTCATGGTATATTGTACCTGTTTTCTAAAAAAATCGCAAGGGAAAACCGTTGAAAATCCTTTGTTTTTTCATATTTTTCTCCGAATTCGTCCCTATTTTTCCCCATTTCCGTCATAAAAGGGTCATATATCCGGACTATAGGTAGGGTTGACCGGCGCGGATACATCCACACTCCCCTTTTCCTGGCCAGCCTGCCGGAGCCACTCCAGCACCGCTCGCATGGAACCGATCTTGGCCCGTATATCCGTGTCATCCCCCAAACGGATGGTGAAGGCGTCCACAGATATCAAATACAGATTGTCCATATCCCGAAGATTTAATTCCGAAATTTGGGAAGCTGCACCTTGGGCGGCAAGCTCCGTCATCACCTGGCGGTAGGCGTTCAGCTGTTCCACATATTGGCAGGTTATGTACTGGCCCAACACGCTGGATACGATCTGCATCCCCGTAACGGCGACCATTCCCTCTTGAAGCTGCAGCATCTGAGTCTGCTCCAGCACCATCCCTTCCCCGTCCAGGGTGTACTGCACCCCCATGGACTGGATATTGGCGATGGGCTTGCGCTCAAAGACCTCAATGATGAGGCCGTCGGGGTAATCCCGCTGCATGCTTTGAAAGACCAGGTACCGGTCGGAGTTGATTTTGTCGCGAATCTTTTCCTCGTCCATCAACAGGATGTTATCCCCCATGGCCACCCCGGCCAGGGTGACCACCTCATCAGGCGTGCGGTGGCTGACGCCCACCACCTGCACCTGCTTTAGGCGAAACAGCGTACTGTGCAGGATGACCCCCACGCCCAAGAGCACCAGCAGCGACAAAAGCACGGCCCAAAGGCCCCTACCCTTCGGGTGAGGCCTTTTTGGAGCTTCCGGTCCTTTTACGGGCGCCTGCGCGGGCCGTAATTGATCCCTGGCCCGGCTGGAGCCGTCGTGCTGTACCATGAGGATTCACCTCGCTTTGGTGGCTACGCTTCTCAAATCCTTTGAATCTTTGCGCCCAGGCTTCCCAGCATGCCTTCCAGGTTTTCGTATCCACGGTCAATGAGGTGGACGTTTTCCACTTCAGTCACGCCCTGAGCGGCCAATCCCGCCAATACCAGCGCGGCCCCGCCGCGAAGATCCCTGGCGTTGACCCTTGCCCCGTACAGCGCGTCCACACCTTGGACGATAGCCATACGGCCATTCACCGTGATGTTGGCCCCCATGCGGTTTAAGTCCCCCGCGTGGGTGAAACGGTTCTCAAATACATTCTCCACCACGATGGATGTTCCCTTCGCGATGGCCGCCAGTGCCAGCATCTGCACCTGCATGTCCGTGGGAAAGCCGGGGTGGGGCTGTGTCTGCAGCTGCTGGAAGGCGTTCAGGCGCTTGGGAGCGATAAGGTCCAGCGCGCCGATGCGCTCGTGGATCTCACACCCCATTTCCCGAAGCTTGGTAAGCATCGCGACCATGTCCCTGACGGGGGCGTTGTCCAGATGCACTTCGCCGCCGGTGATGGCCGCCGCGGCCAGCAGCGTACCGGCCACGATCCTGTCGGGGATGGGGCGGTACACCGTGCCATGAAGGGCCTTTACACCTTCCACCTGGATGGTGTTGGTGCCCGCGCCATGAACGCTGCCGCCCATGGCATTGATGAAACGCTGCAGGTCCTCGATCTCGGGCTCCCTGGCCGCGTTGTGGATGGTCGTGGTGCCCGGGATAAGCACCGCCGCCATCATCACGTTTTCCGTGGCCCCCACGCTGGGGTAATCAAAATGCACATCTCCGGCCTGCATGTTGGAGCCGTCGCAGTGCACGAGCCCGCATTCTTCCCGGATGGTCACGCCTAATCGTTTGAGCCCCTGCAAATGCAGATCAATGGGCCGCATGCCGATCTCGCACCCTCCGGGGTAAGTCACCGTCGCCTTACGGAACCTGCCCAGGATCGGGCCCAGCAGAAAAATGGAGGAACGAATCTGCTTGGACAGGCTGTCGGGCATTTCCCAATTATGTAGTTCACTGGAACGGATCTGCATGGTAGACCCCGAACGGGTGATCTGGCAGCCCAGGATTTCCAATATATCCGCCATATGATGGGCGTCGCTGATCATAGGGCAATCCAGCAGCGTGACTTCCTCCCGCGTCAGGATGCTGGCAGCCAAAATGGGTAGTACGGCATTCTTGGCGCTGTTCACACGAACAGAACCCGCCAAGGGCGTTCCACCCTCCACACGGAAAAATCCCATGTGTTTCACCTCCACCGTTTTTCCCGTGCTTCATCCTATGCCACAGGAAAAAATCGGTGAGGAGACACAAATTGGGAGAAAGAGAATCAGCTCAGGTTTCTTTCGCAGCTGCGGCTGACATTTAGAAGAATGCCTACCGCCGCCATCATGATGGAGATGGACGTGCCTCCCTTGCTGAAGAAGGGAAGCGGCAGTCCTGTGGTAGGCAAAAGGCCGACAACCACGCCCATGTTCAGGAAAGCCTGGATGGAGATCATGGCCGTGATCCCTGCCGCCAGCAGGCACCCGAATTTATCCTTGCAGGTCACCGCAATGCGCATGCCGATGAAGGTAAAGGCCACAAACAGTGCGATGACCGCCAGGCACCCCAGAAGGCCAAAATCCTCCCCCACGATGGCGAATATAAAGTCGCTTTCCGGATAGGGCAGATAGGCGTATTTTTGCCGGCCCTGGCCCAGCCCCATCCCGAATAACCCGCCAGAGCCGAAGGCGATGAGGGATTGAGCCAACTGGTAGCCTTCATCACCCATCTTGGCAAAGGGATCCCGAAAGGACAAAAGCCTTTCCCTGCGGTAAGGCTCGCTCCAGGCATAAAAGAGGCCGGCCGCCATCCCGGCAAGGCCCATCAGGCCCAGGTGCTTCCATTTGGCCCCGGCAATCAGGACCATCACGCCGCTGACCATCAGGATGGACATGGCGGTGGAGAGGTTGGGCTGTTCCAGGATGAGGAGGAAAAAGAACGCCGGCAGTGCCATTAGCGGCAGGATGCCCTTGAACAAGGATTTGACAGCGTCTCCCCCGTTGGTCAGCGCCGTGGCCAGGAAGATCACAATAGCGAACTTGCATAGTTCAGACGGCTGGAAACTCAACCCGGCCAGGTTCAGCCACCTGCGCGACCCATTCAGGTACACGCCGATGCCGGGGATCAGCACCATCACCAGCAAAACCACGCTGGCCCCAAGGCCGGTCAGGACCACCCATGGCTTTCTCCAAAAGGAAAAGGGCACCCTGGAGGTTACCATTAGTGCCGCAAAACCCAGCCCGATGCCGATGAGCTGCTCCTTTACCTCACCCAGCGCGTCGCCATGATCCTGAGCGGTATAGTAAGTGGCGCTGAACAAGACGAGCAGCCCTGCCAAAAGCAAAAGCAGCAGTGTCACCACCATGGCGGTATCCACGCCTTTACGCGCTTTCCCCATCATTTTAATGGACTGGCTTTGGGCCTTTGCCGCAGCCCGGTTGTCCAACATGCTTCCCTTCCTTTCCGGCAGCTATCAGGATAGCCGCCCGTCAGGCACCCTCGGGGGAGGAAGGGAGCATTATTACGAACAAACTTGCGGGGTGTATTGAGGGGTGCAACCCCTCAATAGAAATCGTCTCGCCTGGCTTTGCCAGGCGGACGGGGGCTTGCGAAGCAAGCTTTCCTTACACGGTTTTCCGGCCGTATGACTGCACCGGCCAAGCAGAGCGATGCCAGTGTGCAGGCATACAGGGAAACCGTGCAAAACTCGAAAAACGGCACAGCCGTTTTTCCGAAACTCACGTCAGTGAGTTCACCATTTCCTTGAAGATCCTGCCCCGCTGCTCATAATCCGAGAACATATCGAAGCTGGCGCAGGCCGGAGAAAACAGCACATTCCCGCCGGGAACAGCCAAGCCGCGGGCTTTTTCAATGGCATCCTTGAGGGTGGTGGCATGGGTGATCCTGTCAAACCCCGCCTCATGCAGCGCACCTTCTATCTGCCCGGCGGTCTGCCCCAAGAGCACCGCGTGGGCCATGCATGGTGAGGCCACCATCTCTTTTGCCAGGGGCATGAAGTCGGCGTGCTTGTCGTACCCGCCCAGCATGATCACTGTAGGCACGCGCATGGTCTGCACCGCCTTGATGGTGGAATCCACATTGGTGCCCTTGCTGTCGTTATAATAGACCACGCCATCCAGCTCCCGCACCCGTTCGATACGGTGCTCCACCCCTTGGAAAGTGCGCAGGGAATGGCGGATCACCGGCGCGGGCACGCCCATGGCCACCGCCATGGCTGTGGCGGCCAGGGAATTTTCCAGGTTGTGCGGGCCGGGGATGTACACCGCCTCCACCTCGCACACCGGGCGTGTTTCCCCGCCCCAGGCGCACATGATCTTGCCGTTTTCCACAAAGGCGCCAAGGGGGACTGCCTGGGTCCTGGAAAACCAGGCCACCCGGCTTTTCAGCTGCCCCGCCATCTCCTGAAGGATGGGATCGTCAAAATTCAGCACCGCCACATCCTGCGCCGTCTGGTTTTCAAACAGCCGGGCCTTTAGGCGGATATATTCCTGCATGGTGCCATGACGGTTGAGGTGGTCCTCCGTGATGTTGAGCAGCGCCGCGACTTTGGGATGGAATGTCTCGATGGCTTCCAGCTGGAAGCTGGATACCTCCGCCACGATCACATCTTCCCGGCGGCTGACCATGGCCGCGGCGGACATGGGATAGCCGATGTTCCCCGCCACGTAGGTGAGCTTCCCGGCATTTTTGAAGATCTCGCCCAGCAGGGTGACCGTGGTGGTCTTTCCGTTGGTGCCGGAGACTGCCACCATCGCGCCCTCCGCCAGCTGATAGCCGAGTTCCAGCTCAGCGATGACGGGGATTCCCATGCTTTGGGCCTTGGCAATAAAAGGAGCCTGAATGGGCACAGCGGGGCTTAATACGACAGCATCTACCTGATCAAGCAGCGTCTCCGGCTCCTCGCCCAGATGCCACGAAACAGGCAACTCATCCAGCACATCCAGGGACAGGCGCAGCTCATCGCGCTTCTTCTGATCCACAAGATAAGGCGTCGCGCCATGTTTGCATAATAACTGCGCGGCTGCTACGCCGCTGCGGGCCATCCCCACCACCATGACGTTTTTATGTTCCCAATTCAAGCAAATACCCCCCTTTACAGCCCATACGGACGCTGTATCTTCCCTATTGTATGCCGGGGACATTCATGGATAGGAGCGCTACCAGCGATAAAATACCGGTAACGACCGCATACATAGCTACGATCTGGTTTTCAGAATAACCGCTGAGTTCAAAGTGATGATGGATGGGCGACATCTTGAAGATGCGCTTGCCGTGGGTGAGTTTGAAGTATGTCACCTGCATCATCACCGATACGGAGGACGCGATCATGGTGAAGGCAATCAGGATCATCATCAGAGGCTGGCGCATGAGCATGGCCATGGCTACCGTTGCCCCGCCGATAAAGAAGGAGCCCGTATCCCCCATGAACACCATGGCGGGGTGGTGGTTGAAGCGCAGAAAGCCCATGCACGCGCCGGTCAGCGCCAAGGCAAAGATGCCGATATTGCTAAGACCCTCGCTCCCCTGAGCTACCATCAAGAAGATCGCCACCAGGCCCCAGGCCGCGCTGCCGATGAGCGTCACGCTGGACAAAAGCCCATCCACCCCATCCTGCAAATTGGCGCTGTTTGTCATAAAGATCACCACCAGCGTCATCAGCGGGATGTAGAAGATGCCAAGATCCCACTCCACGTTGAAAAAAGGAACGATGACGGAGCTTCCTACCTGCGGGTGGAAGTAGCAATAGACGGAGAATCCTACCGCCATGAGTACCTGCCCCATGATCTTCTGCCGTGGGGTCAGGCCCAGGCTCCGCTTTTTGACCACCTTGATGTAGTCGTCCGTAAACCCGATGGCCATGCAGCCCAAAGCCAGGACGCAGGCGGCCAGGGTAAAATCCCACACGCCGCCCCACTTTCCCTGGTGCAAAAGCAGCGCCGTCAGCACGGTGACGCCGCCGATAAGAAGCCCGCCCATGGTGGGCGTGCCTTGCTTGACTTTATGGGATTGGGGCCCCAGTTCATAAATCGTCTGCCCAAACTTCAGCTTGCGCAAAAGCGGCAGGATCCTTGGCATCAGCACCAATGAAAGCCCGAAGGCGATCAAAAGCGCCAGGATCATCCTTTGCATGTTCTTCCTCCTTATAAGCCCCCGCCATAAGGCAGCGGGTCAAGGGTGCATTTCCGACAGGAGCTCCGCGACCACCACTTTTTCATCAAAGGGGTTTTTGACCCCCATGATCTCCTGATACGTCTCGTGCCCCTTCCCCGCCAGGATGATCACATCCCCTTCCTGGCCGATGGTGAGCGCGTGGCGGATGGCCTCCCTGCGGTTTTCGATCACTGTATACTTGCCGCCCGTAGGCTTGATCCCTTCCTCGATGGCCTGCAGGATCACATAAGGATCTTCTGTTCGGGGATTATCGCTGGTAAGAATGGAATAATCCGCCAGCTTCCCCGCGATCCTTCCCATGATGGGCCGCTTTCCGTGGTCCCTATCGCCGCCGCAGCCAAAGACAACAATAATCAGCTTTCTGGCAAACTCACGGACGGTTGTCAGTATGTTTTCCAGCGCGTCCGGGGAGTGGGAATAATCCAGGATCACCTTGTAGGGCGTGTTGGTTGGCAGCATCTCGATGCGGCCGGGCACCGCCTTCACGCTTTCCAACCCCAGGCGAATATCCTCCGGTGAAACACCCAGGATCATGGCCAGGGAGGCTGCGGCGATGGCGTTGTACACATTGAACATCCCGGTCATCTTAAGCCTGACGGGGATGTTGTGGGCGTCCCGGAGTTTTAAGTCAAAGCGCACGCCGTCTTCGGCCACCTCAATATCCCGGGCGAACAGGTCTGCGGCGCAGCAGATGCCGTAGGTGATATAGGGGATCTGCAGGTCCTTGAGCAGCGATGGGGTGGTTTCCTCATCGGCGTTGAAGGAGGCGTTGCGCGCCATGCCCGAGGTGAAGAGCAGCTTCTTGGCTTCCAGATAGCGCTCCATGGTCTGAAAATAATCCAGATGGTCCTGTGAGAGGTTCGTATAGCAGGCCGCTTCAAAAATGAGCCCGTCCAGCTTATGAAGGTCCAGCGCGTGGGCGGACACTTCCATGCTCACCACTTCGACCCCCGCGTCGGCCATCTGGCGAAGCGTTGCTTGAAGGTCGATGGGGTCGGGGGTGGTCAGTTCGCTTTTCAACTTTTTGTTACCGATCATGTTCCCCGTGGTGCCGATGAGCCCGCAGGAGTAGCCGGCCTGCTCCATGATGGCCTTGACCAGATAGCTTGTGGTGGTCTTGCCCTTGGTGCCGGTGACTCCAACAAGTTTCATCTGCCGAGCCGGATGGCCAAAGAACGCGGC
>JAEWAH010000162.1 GCA_023391725.1 Bacillota bacterium
GTGCTTGCCCGCTTTCCCCTTGCCATCGATGGCGATGTGGCCCAAGTGGGCGATATGCCCTTTAAAAGCAAGAGCCTTGCCGGGCATTTGGCGGGCTGCAGGGAGGCCGTTTTGCTGGCGGCCACCCTGGGGGTGCAGGCGGACCAGATGATCCGCAAAGCTTCCATTAGCCACATGAGCCGGGCGGTGGTGCTGCAGGCCTGCGCCGCGGCCAAGCTGGAAGGGTATCTCAACCTCACTTGCGCAGCGCTAGGCCAGGAGTTGAAAAAAGAGGGGCTGTATCTGACGCCCCGGTTCAGCCCAGGTTACGGCGATTTGTCCCTTGTCTGCCAGCAGGAATTGCTGGACGTATTGGAAGCCGGCAAGCGCATCGGCTTATCGCTGACAGCGGGGAAGATGCTGGCTCCCACAAAATCGGTGACGGCAGTGATTGGCATCTCGCCGGAGCGCCAAAGCGCCTGCATCCAAACGTGTGCGCGCTGCCCCAACACGGCCTGCCCCTTCCGGGAGGAATGAAGATGGAGCTTACAAAATTGCTGGGAACGCGGTTGCTGTTTGTGGACGGCGGCCTTGGCACCATGCTGCAAAGCATGGGCCTTAAGGGTGGTCAGGAACCCGGAAACTGGAATCTTACGCACCCGGATCGGGTTTTGAAAGTCCATGAGGCTTATTTGCAGGCGGGCTGTGATATTGTTACCGCCAATACCTTCAGCGTGAGCGCACTGAATTTGGGCGATCAGGCTGAGGATGTAGTGCGCACTGGCGTGTCGCTGGCCCGCAAGGCCGTGGAACAAGCCGGCCACGGTTATGTGGCTATGGATCTGGGGCCTACGGGCAAGCTGTTGCAGCCCTTTGGCGATCTGCCTTTTGAAACGACGGTGACGCTTTTTGGGGATATGGCCGCCGCGGGCGCGCAGGCCGGGGCGGACGTGATCTTTATCGAGACCATGTCCGACAGCTACGAGCTCAAGGCCGCAGTCCTGGCGGCCAGGGAGCGGACGAACCTGCCTGTCATCGCCACTATGACGGTGAATGAAAACGAAAAGCTCTTAACCGGCGGGGATATCCCCGGCATGGTGGCCATGCTGGAAGGCCTGGGCGTTGCTGCTCTGGGGCTTAATTGTGGCCTGGGGCCAAAGCAGACCGCCCCGCTTTTGCAAAAAGTTCTGGCTGCGGCCTCGGTGCCGGTGCAGGTTTGCCCCAATGCGGGGCTGCCCTGCCTGGTACACGGAGAAACGCATTTCCTGCTTAGTGCGGAGGACTTTGCCCAGGAGATGGAAGAGATCGCCCATTTGGGGCCCTGGCTGTTGGGCGGCTGCTGCGGCACCACTCCGGACCATATCGCTGCTATGATCCGGCGCATCAAGGATTTCCCTGTGCTGCCCGTCGAACCAAAGACGGAGACTGTTGTATGCTCCTACGGCAAGACCGTAATCTTCGGGGGTATGCCCGCTGTCATCGGCGAGCGAATCAATCCCACGGGCAAACCGAAGCTCCAGCAGGCTTTGCGGGAAGGAAACTTTGAATATCTTCAGCAGGAGGCTGTGGCCCAGCAGGAATCGGGCGCGGAGCTTCTGGATGTGAATGTGGGCGTGCCGGGGATCGATGAGCCCGCCGTGCTGGAGCAGGCGGTCAAAAGCTTGCAGGCCGTCACCGATCTGCCCTTGCAGCTAGACACCGCCGACCCCAAGGCCTTGGAGCAAGCGCTGCGCATTTATAACGGCAAGGCGCTCATTAACTCCGTGAACGGCAAGGCCGCCTCCATGAAATCTGTGTTCCCGCTGGTCAAAAAATACGGCGGTGCTGTGGTAGCCCTGCCTTTGGACGAATCCGGCATCCCACCCACTGCCCAGGGCCGGTTGGATATCGCGAAAAAGATCCTCGCGGAAGCCGAAAAGCAGGGCATCCACAAAAAAGATATTCTTTTGGACGGGCTGACCATGGCTGTCAGCGCCGGACCGGAAGCCGCACAGGTCACTTTGGAGACCATCCGCCGGGCCAAGGAAGAGCTGGGCCTTCATACCATTCTGGGAGTGTCCAACGTATCTTTCGGGCTGCCCAGACGGGAAAAGATCAACGCTGCCTTTTTTGCCATGGCCATACATGCCGGGCTGGACGCGGCGATTTTGAACCCCCATTCCGCGCCCATGATGGAAGCGCTCCTCTCCTCCGCCGCACTTTGTAACCGGGATGCGCAGTTTGGTGCGTACATCGGCGCATTCGGCGGTCAGGAAGCGGCTGCCCCTGTTTCCGGCGGGAAAGAAGCAAAGGAAGCTACGCTGTTTGACGCAGTGCTCAAAGGGCTGTCTGCCCAAGCGGGCCGGGCTGCGGAGACGCTGCTTAAAACGGGCCTCGCGCCTCTTGAGATCGTGGAAGGCGAGCTGATCCCTGCCCTCTCCCAGGTGGGGGACAGCTTTGAAAAGGGGAAGCTGTTCCTGCCCCAGCTTTTGATGAGCGCCGAGGCTGCAAAGGCAGCTTTTGTTAAGATCCGCGCGGCGCTTTTAGCCTCCGGCCAGGAGCAAAAGCACCGGGGGAGGATCATTCTGGCCACTGTGGAAGGGGATGTCCACGACATCGGCAAGAACATCGTGAAAGTCCTCTTGGAGAATTACGGCTTTGAGGTGCGCGATCTAGGCCGGGATGTGCCCGCGGAGATCGTGCTGGAAACAGCCATGAAAGAGAACATCCGCCTGGTGGGCCTCTCAGCACTCATGACTACCACGCTCCCCGGCATGGAAAAGACCATCCGGTTTTTGAAGGAGCATATCTCAGGAATCAAGGTCATGGTGGGCGGCGCGGTGCTCACGAAAGATTATGCCGCGCAAATAGGCGCCGACTTTTACGGCAAGGACGCCATGGCCTCCGTAGGCTATGCCCAGGAGGTGTTTGGGAGGAACGGCTGACCGGAGGTGTTGTTCAAGGGTTCTGCGACGCTTGCGGCATCTACACCTCTTCCGGCGCTGCGCGCCACCTTCCCCTCAAGGGGAAGGCTTTTTTATTCTCCTCCAGAGGAGGGTGGAGCGATGTGGGCATTGCTCCCTACGACGAAGCAAGCGATGCAAGCAAAGGCTCGTATGTGCTACATATCAACCACCCCGGTGCTACGCGCCACCTGCCCGATGGGTGAGCGAAGCGAACCTGGAGCAGCGGAACTGCGGAACACCGGGCAAGCGTAGCGTGGCACGGCGCGAAGGCTCCTCTGGAGGGGAATCGAGGAAGGAGCTTTGGGTGATCTCTCCAACTTGTGATATGTTTCCCGTCATGCTATAATTTCAACTGGCCCGTTTGGCAAATTTTGCAGGGCCAGTTGTTTGTTTTTATTACGCAGCGTCAGAAAGGGAGCGCCATGGACGTCACGGCATTTCTGCGGGGGATGGACGAGCTGGGAGTATCCTTTTATACCGGCGTGCCGGATTCCCTTTTGGCGCCGCTGTGCGATACACTGTATAATCGCTTTGGCGTAAAAGGAAACCACATTGTATCCGCCAACGAAGGCGCGGCGGCGGGTCTGGCCGCTGGGCACTTTATTGCCACCGGGAAGCCTGCTTTGGTCTACCTGCAAAACAGCGGCATCGGCAACGCCGCCAACCCCATTATCTCGCTGCTCAACGAAAGGGTCTATGGCATCCCCTGCGTATTCGTGGTGGGTTGGCGTGGGGAGCCGGGCGTGCATGATGAGCCCCAGCATGTGTTCCAAGGGGAGATCACTCCGCAATTTCTTGACCTGCTGGACCTTCCTTGTTTTACACTATCGGGCGATACGAACCTCGCAACCTTTGAACAGATGCTTTCCGAGGCAAGGTGCTTTATTGATCAAGGGAAAAGCGTGGCGTTCCTTGTCCGCAAAGGGGCGCTTTCCGGCGGTGAAAAGGCCGCTTATGAAAGCCGCGCCGTGATGCTCCGTGAGGATGCGCTGCGCCTTCTGCTCACCCATGCCGGGGGAAAAGACGTATTCGTTTGCACCACGGGAAAGACTTCCCGGGAGGTGTATGAGATAAGGGAGGCCCTTGGGCAAAGCCATGACCGGGATTTTCTTACGGTGGGCTCCATGGGCCATGCTTCCATGATCGCCTTGGGCATCGCCAAATCCAAGCCCGATCAGACTGTTTGGTGCCTGGATGGGGACGGGGCGGCGCTGATGCATCTGGGCAGCCTTGCTGTGGAGGCTAGGTGCGGCTGCAAGAATCTGATCCATGTGGTACTTAACAACGGCGCTCATGAAAGCGTGGGCGGCATGCCGGTAGGGTGCGGGGAGGTCTCCTTTACAGCCCTGGCCCTGGCATCTGGCTTTGAAAGCTGTTCATATGCTGAGGACGAGCCATCGCTTACATGCGCGCTGGACGAGATACAATTATTGGCAGAGAAGAAGACCTGCTTTCTGGAGGTCGCCTTGAAGCCAGGCTCCCGGGCGGACCTTGGGCGGCCCAAGACGACCCCGCGGGAAAACCTGTGCGGGCTGATGACTTACTTGAGATCCCAGGAGGACAAGGTATGAAGGCGCTTTTGCTCAATTCCGGCGTAGGCCGGCGCATGGGAGAATCCACTGCCCTCCGGCCCAAATGCATGTGTGAGATCGGCGGAGACTATTCCATCTTAAGCCGCCAGCTGACGCTGCTGGATAGCGCCGGTATCCGGGAGACGGTGATCACCGTGGGCCCTTTTGCACCTCAGCTCAAAAGCTACGTGGACAGCCTGGGCCTTCACATGAAGATCACCTATGTGCCCAACGCCTTGTATGAAAAGACCAACTACATCTATTCCATGCACCTGGCGGCGGAGCACCTAAACGACGACATCCTGCTTTTACACGGCGACCTTGTGCTGGAAAAAAGCGTGCTCGACGACCTGCTTTCTTTAGAGAAAAGTTCCGTGGCCGTGGATTCCACCTTGCCGCTTCCCCAAAAGGATTTCAAGGCCCGCATAATAGACGGCCGGGTCATGGCCATTGGCATCGAATTCTTTGGCCCGGACTGCCTGGCCTGCCAGCCGGCCTACTTCTGGAAAAAGGAAGATTTCGCCGCCTGGATGCAGGCCATTGGCGGCTTTTGCAGCCGTGGCGATGTGAAGGTCTACGCGGAAAACGCCTTTAATGAAAAACAGGGGGCCATCCCCCTTTATCCTATGGAACTGAATGGCCGGCTCTGCCACGAGATCGACACCCCGGAAGATCTGAAAACAGTTTCCGCCATGTTTTTAGAGTCTCTTCAGACGGAAGAAAAAGGGGGCGCCACCTTATGAAGCGGGTGTATATGTGCTTCAGCACCGACATCCTTCACAACGGCCACATCAAGATCATTCAAAAGGCGGCGGAGCTGGGAGAGCTTACGGTGGGCGTGCTCACGGATGAAGTGATCGCCTCCTTCAAGCGCTATCCTCTAATCCCCCTGGCTGAGCGGCTGCAGCTGTTTGAAAGCATCGTGGGCGTAAAAAGCGTGGTGGTGCAGGATACGCTAAGCTACCAAAAGATCCTTCGGGAGTTGAAGCCCGACATCGTCGTCCACGGCGATGACTGGCGGGTGGGCTACCAGGCCAACATCCGCAGGCAGGTGGTGGAAACACTTGCCGAATGGGGCGGGGAGCTTCGGGAATTCCCGTATACACATACCCCAACGGAGGAAACGCTAAGCCGCCTGGATCAGCAGCTTTCCATGCCGGAGCACCGGCGCTCGAGGCTTAAGAAGCTGCTCCAATACAAGCCTACCTTAAGCGTCATGGAAGCCCACAACGGGCTGACCGGGCTGATCGTGGAGCATACGAGGGTCCAGTCGCCCGCGGGCGTGAAGCAATTCGACGCCATGTGGGTGTCCAGCTTGTGCGATTCTACGGCCAAGGGCAAGCCTGACATTGAGCTGGTGGACCTCACCTCCCGCATCCAGACGCTGGAAGAGATCATGGAAGTTACCACCAAGCCCATCATTCTGGATGGAGACACAGGCGGGCTTACGGAGCATTTTGCCTATAATGTGCGCACGCTGGAGCGGCTGGGCATTTCCGCCGTGATCATCGAGGACAAGACGGGGCTCAAGAAGAACTCCCTGTTCGGGACGGAGGCACAGCAGGAGCAGGAGGATATAGAAGCCTTCTGCCAGAAGATCCGGGCGGGACTCACCGCCCGCAAAACAAAGGACTTTATGATCATCGCCAGGTGCGAGAGCCTGATTTTGGATAAAGGCATGGATGATGCTCTCACGCGGTGCTTTGCCTATGTAAAAGCCGGGGTGGACGGGATCATGATCCATTCCTGCAAAAAAGATCCGGCGGAAATCCTGGAATTCTGCCGGTTGTTCCGGGAGCGGGATCAGGCGACGCCTCTGGTGGCCGTTCCCACCACCTATAACAGTATTACTGAGGAGGAACTGCAAAAGGCAGGCGTGAACATCGTGATCCACGCCAATCACCTTTTGCGCAGCGCCTTCCCCGCCATGCAGCGCGTGGCCCAAACCATCCTTGAGAATGGCCGCTCCCTGGAGGCGGAGGGCGACTGCATGTCAATTAAAGAAATATTGACGCTGATCCCCTCCGAAGATGTGTAGATAAGGGCTGAAGAAAAAGCCTATGCGTAATGGAGTGTTTTGCGAACCAATCCTCAGTCAGCCTGTGGGCTGACAGCTCCGCTTCGAAGCTGAGCGCAGCGAACCTGGAGCCGCTGAACGAAGTGAGGCGGCGGAACATCGCCTAGCGTAGCGACGGACGGTGCGAAGAATCATAAGGAGCCTAAGGAGGGTGTGATGTTTTCTCCCTTTTCTCCTGTGGATATCCGCATATTGGATCAAAAAAAGGGCCTTGAGGCCCTTGAAGAAGTGCTTGCCGGGGCGGAAGACATCTGCGTGCTGGCGAGCTTTTCCATGCTTAAAAGGCTGGGCCTGGAACCTTTTGTGCAAGGCCTGCTTGAGCGGCACAAGGGAATTTTGCTGGAGAACATCCCAGCCAATCCCACTGCCTCGGATATCTGCCGCGCCATCCGTGCACTGGGCGAAAGGTCCATATCCTTCTTGATAGCCATCGGCGGCGGGAGCTGCATCGATTTGGCCAAGGCCATCGCCGCGCTGTACCATTTACTTCCCCGGGAAGGACTTTCGGAGGAGACTGTTTTGCATGCCGTCAGGGAGCGGGCGTATGATGCTCCCCACCTCTTTCTCCCTGTGATCGCTATGCCCACCACTGCGGGCACAGGCTCGGAAGTAACGAAATGGGCTACCGTGTGGGACCCTGGGCACAAAGAAAAGCTTTCCATTGACTGCACGGAGAACGTCCCCAAGGCGGCCATCCTCATCCCGGAATGGACGGCTTTGATGGACCCGAAATTGACTCTTTCCACAGGGCTGGACGCGCTTTCCCATGGTATGGAAGCCTTCTGGGCCAATAGCCGCACGCCTCTTTCCCAGGCACTGGCGATTGCCGCCATAGAAAAGATCCGCCTCTTTCTGCCCCGGGTGCTTAGGCCGGAGGAAGCGGCGGATTTGGGAATACGAACAGAAATGTGCGTTGCGTCGCTGCTGGCGGGGCTGGCCTTCTCCATCACCCGCACCACTGCCTGCCACGCCATTTCGTATCCTTTGACCATGCGCTATGATATCCCCCACGGGATGGCCGCAGCTATGACCCTTTCAGCCGTGCTTTCCCGCAACGAGGCCGTTGTGCCGAAGATCAAAGAGATCAAGACGCTGTTTGAAAAAGAGGGCGGCTTTGCCCCCTGGATCAAGCATTTGACAGAGCCTATTATGCCTTTGCGACTTTCGTCCTTTGGCGTAGGAGAAGGCGAACTTAACGGAATCGCGGATTTGACCTTCACAGCCGGGCGGATGGATAATAACCCCGTTCCGCTTTCTAAAGAAGAAGTGCTTGCCATTCTTCGGGAGTGCCTGTAATTTCGCGTCACATCCTGAGCATCACACTGGCTGTAAATGTATCGTCATTCCACTGGGGGATATATTCTCCCTCATGACGGCTTACGATGGAGCGGATGCTCCTGATGCCAAGGCCCCCGCCCTCTCCCTTGCGGCTGACGATCTGGCCTTCCTCCCTTAATATCGTGCCGTCAAAACCATTTTCCACAGAAATGAGCAGCTGTCCGTTGTGAGGCGCCGCTTTCATGGTGATCCTGCGCTGCCCCTTGGGCGCTTTCTGGCATGCTTCCAGCGCGTTTTCCAGCAGGTTGCCGATCAGGCTGCAAAGCTCAAAGTTATCCATACAGGACTTTTGGGGCAGCTGGGCCGAGGCGAAGAAGTCTATGCCCGCCTCCTTGCTGCGCTGGCTATAGCTCGTCAGCAGGGCGTTTACGACTTGGTTCTCGCAAAACGTGGTAAAAGAGACTCCGTTGATCTTCGTGCCAGCCTCAAGAAGGTGCTTTCGGGCTTCTTCCACATGGCCGGTCTCCAGCAGCATTTGCACCACGTGCAGATGGTGCTTGAGGTCATGGCGCAGGATGCGTGAGGTCTCCAGGACCTGGACCAATTCCCGCGACTGCGCCTGATTGGCGCAAAGCAGGCCCCGGGCCAGCTTCAAATCAAAATCCGCCCTTGCGCGCATATGCAGGGACAGGACACCCATGACAAGTACAGCCAAGCTCCAAACGGCAAGCAATACCATAAGGGGCGCCAGCATGGGATCGGCAGGCTGCCCGGTTTGGGGGATCAGGGGCAGCAGCGCCATGAGTAGACATGGGCCGAAGGCGTAAACCGCCCCCATCCAGCCATCGTCCCGGGAAAACAGCTCCCGGCTGAATTTTCGGCCGCTTGTTCTCAGCCAATACATATAGCCTCCCCCAAAGGCGAGGAGCAGGATCAGCCGGGCGCATTCCCTTTCAATATCGACAGCTGGAAAGAGTTTTTTTGCAATTAACGCGCAAAAGCAGGCAATGGAGCTGCCCACGAACAGCTGAGCGCAAAAAACCAGCAGCTTTTCAGGGAACCTACCCAGAAACAGGGCGCACATAGGCAGAAAAAAACCAAGCCAGGCATAAGGGAAACCAGCATCCAGCCAGTTGGGGGAGTTCAGGTCCATCATAACCGCCAGCGCGCACAGCACAAGCAGCGTCAATTTGGTAAGATTGGCGCTGAACCTTCTTTTTAATATGAGGCCTGTGGCAGATAAGACCAGGAAAAGGGCGAGAAGGCCTGACGCGTCCGAAATCAGAGAGCTGACAGAACTCATGAAATACATCCTCCATCAAAGCCTATTGGAGCATGGAGACAGGACCAAAACGAACGCAAACTTTCTATTTACCATCATATCACAGAAGCGTCTGCGAATTATGATAGAGGTGGGGGAATTTTGAAAACGTTTGCCGTAAATCCCCCTTCAGCCTAAAATTCCCCTATAATGACGCTGGAAAGCCAGCCCGGCCCGGGCAGTTGCCGGTACACATATACAGTTGCCGGCAGAAAGGGAGGCCACATGATCCGTCTGGCCATCTGCGATGATGATGTGAATACCCTGGAATGCGTGGGCCGCATGGCCCGAGAATACGCGGGTTTGAATCCCCAATGGGGGATCGCGGTGCACCAGTTCCGCTCCGCGTATGATCTGCTGCGCAATGAAAACAGAGAGCCTGGCTTCCATATCTATCTGATGGACATCATGATGCCCGGGGTGAACGGGATCGACGCGGCGCAAAGGATCCGGAGGATGGATGAAGAGGCTGTCATTGTTTTTATGACCGCCGGGGAGGAGTTCGCCTTGGAATCCTTCAAGGCGTCGCCCCTATCCTACCTGGTCAAGCCCATCCGGGAAGGAACGCTCTTTCCGGTGCTGGAAAAGGCCTGCCAGCGGGTCCAGAAAGCAGCAGATGATTATGTGATGGTTAGGGTGAAGAGTGGCACGGCGCTGATACGGTACCATCAAATCGTCTTCATTGAATACATGAACCACACCATGACATATCATTTGACCACGGGAAAAACATTGACCACCATGGTGCTTCGGGAGTCCTTCACCGACTTTACGGAAAAATACCTGCGCGATCCCAGGTTTATCAAACCCCATGCCTCCTTTGTACTGAATATGGACCAGGTGCAAGTGATGAGCGCCAAAGAATTTGAGATGGTTGGCGGCGAGGTGGTTCCCGTTTCCAAGCGGGCCTACGCACAGGTGCGCAAGCAATTCATGGATTATATCCTTTTACGGCATGGAGGACTTGCCCAGTAAAACGTTTTCCCAGATTTTTAGACTGTGCAAAAGACAGGCGCCGGCCAATGGGCCGCGGCGTCTACTTTTTTATGATGTTTTGTAAGTGTATGCCGGGAGCATGGCGGCGTAAATGGACTTTCGATGTTTAATTCGCAATCAATGCTCCGTTTTCCTGCCAACGGGCAAGGAGAATACGTAAAAAATACAAAATTCATCCTTCCCTGGAACAAGTTTCCCCGAGGGGTACGCTCAAGAAAACTTCATATCGGTGGAGAACATATCAGAGAAAAGGAAGGTGAGAAAAACATCATACATCAACGCTTTGTATTATCCTGCGAAAGCAGGCGCTTCATGAACGCGTTGGTGGAGACTTTGCCCGAACGGTTGAAGCGGCCCAGCATGAAAAGGCAGTCTGGATTGCCCTTCTGGATAAGGCTGACTCGCTCATACACCGAAAAGGAGGCGGAAAAGTTCAATTGTGTCAGGCAATCTTTTGTTTCGGGGCTGATGAACCCAAAGGGGTACACGAAGGTGGTGGCATGAACGCCGCACTTTTCTAATAAAAGCTGCTGCTGCTTCATTACGTCCGCGTTGAAGGTGGAGCAAAAGACGGCGGCGGATTCGCCGGCTTTTCGCATGGCCCCTTTGCGAATGGTCATGCTGTGCATGGCGTAGGAATGGTTCTGGATTTCAAAATACCCGCTTTCGCTTAAGAAGCGGATATCGTCCCAGGAGAGGTAGCCATAGTCGGGGTTGGGGTCGGGGTTCTTGCTGGCAGCGTCAGCATAGCTGCCGACAATGGACAGCACAGCTTTCATATCCAATTCCTCAAGGATTGGCAGCGCGTAGGTGAGGGCGTTGTACTGCCCGTCGTCAAAGGTGATCATTACGGGCTTTTCGGGCAAGGGCCCTAGCTCGTTCACATAATCGATCAGGTCCTTGACGACGACGGTCTCATAGCCGTTTTTCTTTAGGTACGTAAGGTCCTTTTTGAACTGGTCTTCCGTCGCGATATATTTGCCCGCCTTCCGGGGATCGCGTTGGATGCTGTGATACATGATGATAGGCAGGCGAACGCTTTTGGAAACGGCGCTGTCCATGGCCGCCTCGCTTGCTTCTCCCGGCTGGGAGGGGGGGGATAAAAGGCTGACCATCAAAGCGGCAAGCCAAAACACCGCCGCCAGTCGTTTTTTTCGCATGGCTGCTCCTTCATGATTGCTTAAATGGATCGCGCTTATTTTTCCGCCTGACCTGCCGCTTATACGGCGGGAAAATTGCGCAAAAAAGGAATGAGGCAGGATATCGCCAATCCTTTAAGAAAAAGAAATAATTTTCATCAACACTTGGCGCATGCCGTTCGTTATACAGATGAAGCCGCGGGGAAAGGAGGAAGGCAATGATCGAGCTTTTGTACAGCCGCTGCTACGAGCCCCTTTTAAAGTATTGCCTTTCCCTTACCCATAGCCGCGCCATTTCAGAGGATGTGGTGCAGGACGCCTTCCTGCGCGCGCTGGCCAATGTTCCACTTCTTAGCGAAATGCCCGAAGCGAAATGCCGCGCCTGGCTGTACAAGACGGCCCGAAACCTGATCATCGACAGGGCGCGAAGGGTCGCCCGGGAGCCCAAACCCGATACCCCTGAAGTGTTTGAGGAGGACTATGGCGCTGTGCACGTGAACCAGATGGTGAGCATGCTGCCGGAAAACGAGCGGGCGCTGTTCTCGCTTCGGTACTTTCAAGGGTACAACGCCACGGAACTGGGGGAAATATTCGATTTGCCCCCCGCAACCGTAAGGGCCCGTCTCCTTAATTCTAGAAAAAAGCTCAAGGAAATGCTTGAGGACAAGTAGGAAGGAGCATCCACATGGAACAGAAAAGGCATCTTCGTATCAATTGCGCCACTTGCGATATGAGCAATGCGGCCGAATCCACCCTTGCGGCGTATGAAACCATCAGGATCAATGCGGCGCTGGTGCTGACCTCTCAAAAGACCCAGGCGCTGGTGCCCAAGTATGGCGTATTCATTAATGCGGCGTCGGTGATTGAAAAGCCCGAGGACGCCGACCTTGTCACCTGCAACGGGAAATATTCAATTACGGCGGGGGATGCGCTGGACCGGACCGTGGCCCTGTTGGTCAACGGCGCGCTGGAGATCGAAAAGGGCACGGAAGAGATGCTCAGCCATTATGCCTTCATCCACGTGAACGGCAGCGTCACGTATCCCCAAAGCCTGTCGGGGAAACTGGGCATGCTCCGCGTCAATGGCAGCACCGATTGCATCCCGGACGACGCCATCCGCCTGGACGCCTCCTTCACTGTGGACAAAACGTTCCGCCTTCGGGCAAAGGCCGGGGAGTATTACGCCAAAAAGCGCGTGATCCTGCTGGATCCGGACGCTGACCCCGCCGCCCTTTGCGAACGCGGCGTGCGCTTCCTTACCAAAACCGCGATCCTTAGCGAATCGCTGGCCGAGGCTGCCGTGCCCATGTTCCAAGACAGCACGGAGATCATCATCGTGCCCGATGGCTGCGCCTATGTGGACGGCGGCGCGGTGCTGAATGAGGCGCTTTTGAAAAAGTGCGGGACCAAATTGTATGTGGCCGGCGACCTTGTGCTTACGGAAGAGAGCGCATCCCTTATTGGGAAGCTGGAATTCCTGAAAGTGCGCGGTGACGTGCAGCTGCCGGAAAAGCTGATGGACGCCTTCGCAGCTTTAAAGGTCGAGTACAATGAACTGGTGGCCATCCGTGGCAAGGCGTTGCGGGACAAGACATCCGTTACCATAGACGCGGGGCTTCTGAATAGGCACCCGGAGGGGATCACCCTCATCGAC
>JAEWAH010000079.1 GCA_023391725.1 Bacillota bacterium
TGATATCATAGTGGAGTCTTATTTATCTGCTGGCACGAGGGGAAATTTCCCAATTTTGCGGGATTTAAGCCTGCCGGGCCGCCTTGCGGCAATGAATTTTAATAGGCAGTACTCCTGGGAGGGAAGCAAATGTATCAAATCATAAGAAAACAAAGGCTGAACGACAGCGTTACGCTGATGGAAATAGTTGCGCCACACGTGGCAAAAAAAGCTTTGCCGGGGCAGTTCATCATCTTTCGGGTGGACGATGAGGGCGAGCGCGTGCCCCTCACCATCGCCGGCTACGACCGGGAAAAGGGCACCGTCACCATTATTTTTCAAAAGGTGGGATTTTCAACAAACCGGCTGGACAAGCAGCCGGAAGGCGGGTACATACGTGACTTTGTAGGGCCCCTGGGTGAGCCATCCCATTTTACAGGCGTCCGCCGCGCTGCGGTGGTGGGCGGCGGGCTGGGCGTAGCCATCGCGCTGCCCCAGGCCAAGGCGCTTCACGACGCTGGCGCCCGTGTGGACGGGATCATGGGCTTTCGCAATAAGGACCTGATTATTTTGGAAAATGACATGCATGCCGCCTGCGAAAACCTGTATTTGATGACCGACGACGGCTCCAACGGCAACAAGGGCTTTGTGACCGACGCGCTGAAAAAAAGGATCGAGGAAGGCGCCGATTATGATATGGTGGTGGCCATCGGCCCGCTGCCCATGATGAAGGCTGTGTGCGAACTCACAAGGCCTTATGGCATCAAAACCATCGTGAGCATGAACCCCATTATGATCGATGGCACCGGCATGTGTGGGGGCTGCCGGATCACGGTGGGTGGCGAAACGAAATTCGCCTGCGTGGACGGTCCGGACTTTGACGGCCACCTGGTGGATTTCGACCAGGCCATGGCCCGCTCCCGGATGTACCGGGATCAAGAACAGCATTTCTGCCGCCTGACAGGGGGACCGCGATAATGCCCAATATGCGTAATACGAAAAATCCCATGCCGGAACAAGCCCCCCAGGAGCGCGTCCATAATTTTAAGGAAGTAGCCCTGGGTTATACGGAAGAAATGGCCATTGACGAGGCCAAGCGGTGCTTAGGCTGCAAACACAGGCCCTGTGTGACCGGATGCCCTGTGAACGTGCGCATCCCGGAATTCATCGCGCATGTGCAAAAGGGCGACTTTGCCGCCGCTTATGAAGTCATCCGCATGACCAACGCGCTGCCTGCGGTTTGCGGCCGCGTCTGCCCCCAGGAAACCCAATGCGAGCAACTGTGCGTAAGAGGCAAAAACGGCGAACCGGTGGCCATCGGACGGCTGGAGCGCTTTGCTGCCGACTGGGCCATGGAGCACGGGCTGACGGACCAAACGCCCGCCGAAAAGAACGGCAAAAAGGTGGCGGTGGTGGGCTCTGGCCCGGCCTCCCTCACCTGCGCCGGGGACCTGGCCAAGCTTGGTTATGAGGTGACCATCTTCGAGGCGCTGCATACCCCCGGCGGGGTTTTGATGTACGGCATACCGGAGTTCCGCCTGCCCAAGGCGCTTGTGACGCGGGAGATCGAGCAGATTAAGCAGCTGGGCGTGACCATCGAAACCAACCGGGTGGTGGGCCGTTCCTTTACAGTAGAAGAACTGATGAAGGAATACGGCTTCCAAGCGGTGGTCGTGGGCAGCGGCGCGGGCCTTCCCAATTTTCAGAACATTCCCGGGGAAAACCTCAATGGTGTTTATTCTGCCAATGAGTTTTTGACTCGCATCAATCTAATGAAAGCCTACGACTATCCCCATTACGACACCCCCGTAAGGGTGGGCAGCCGTGTGGCGGTGATCGGCGGGGGCAATGTGGCCATGGACGCCGCCCGCAGTGCGCAGCGCCTTGGCGCCGGGGAAGTCACCATCGTTTATCGCCGCGGCGAGGAGGAAATGCCCGCCCGGCAGGAGGAGATCCATCACGCCAAGGAAGAGGGCATCATCTTCCGGCTCTTAACCAACCCCGTAGGCATCCTGGGGGATGAAAAGGGGAACGTCCGGGCCATGACCTGCGTGGAAATGGAGCTGGGCGAGCCCGACGCTTCCGGCCGCCGCCGCCCCCAGCCCAAGCCCGGCAGCGCCTTTACCCTGGATGTGGAAACGGTGATCGTGGCCATTGGCAACAGTCCCAACCCCCTCATCAAAAAGACCACCCCCGGCCTTGAGACCCAGAAGTGGGGCGGTATCGTCGCGGATGAGGAAACAGGCAGGACCAGCATCGAGGGCGTGTGGGCCGGCGGCGATACCGTCACCGGCGCCGCCACCGTCATTCTTGCCATGGGCGCGGGCAAAAAGGCCGCGAAGGATATCGACGAGTACTTATCAAAGAAATAGCCCAGGGGCTCTGCCCCTGGACCCCGCCAAAGGGACAAGTCCCTTAAGAATCCCTGTAATGGGGAAGACCATATGAGGGAGCCTCCACAAGCCTTCCCCTTGAGGGGAAGGTGCCTCCGCAGAGGCGGAAGAGGTGTCGCTGCCCACATATTTCATTCTCAACACCTCTTCAGTCGCCTTCGGCGCCAGCTTCCCCTCAAGGGGAAGCCTTTGTTTTGTTCTTTATCTATCCCTGCCTTCCCCCTCAGGGAAACAGCAGCCCTCTCACCTGCGCCTCTTTTGCAAACAGTGCGCAGCCGCCCGCGTGGCTTTCCTCCCGCGCGTTCAATTCCCTTACCTTCCTGAAAAACGGCGATCCCAACGCCTGCAAAAGCGTATGATCCTTCACGCTTATATCGGAATAGGGAGAGAAGGGGCAGGGCTCCGCGCCGCCGGAGGGGTTGATATGGAAAAATCCCCGCCCCGCCGCCAGACATCCGCCCATTTGCTTCTCATCCCCGGGGAAGGACAGGAAGATCATCCCGGGGAACTGCTCCCGCAGCTCATCCTGTGCCTTTTCCAGCCTTTCCCGATCGTTGTCTTCCAGGGCCAAATATTCCGTGCCGGGGGCCACGGGCACATATTCAATGAAGAATACCATGCGGCATCCCGTTTCAAACAGCGATTGCAAAAAATCAGGGGAAGTCACTTCCCCGATGTTCTCCGTGGTCACAGTTAGGGAAACACCAAAGAGCAGCTTCCTTTCCCTAAGCGATTCCAGCGTTTTTTGTGTGAGCTCCCAAACGCCATCTCCCCGGCGCGCGTCGGTGACAGCTTTTCCGCCTTCCAGGCTGATTACGGGCTTTATGTTCCGGTGGCGGTCCAGCAGATCCAGCATCCCCTTATCTACCATCGTCCCGTTGGTGAAAACGGGGAACAGGATTCCCTCATGCTCAGCCGCGGCCTTTAAAACATCCGGGCGCAGGAAGGGCTCACCTCCGGCCAGGAGCACAAAGGGGATCCCCGCCTCCTGCGCCTGGTCAAATATCCCGTCCCACTGGGACGCTGTCAGATGATCCTGGGCGGCCTTTTCGCTGCACAGCCCATTGGCCCGGGCGTAGCAGCCCTTGCAGGCAAGGTTGCAGGCGCCGGTGATGCTGGCGATCAAAAACAGGGGGATGTGCACTCCCTCGTTTTCATAAGCAAGCCGCCTTTTTTCCATTTGGGCTTGCTGCTTGTGATAGCGCTGCAGAAAAACGGTCTCCTTGGGGTTTTTAAGAGTCGCCCGAAGGATATCAGCGATCAGTTTTTCCGCTCCAAGGTTTAGGTAGGTGTTAAGGTCCCGGCAAGGCTCCATGAAACGATTCCTCTCCCCATGTGGTTTAGATTAAGCGATCCTGCTTTTTCCAGAATGAACGCGCCTATTATAGAAGCTTTGCGGCGCGTAATCAAGGAGTTTTCTGTTAAAATTTGATGAGGGAATGCAAAGCAAAGCCCCCTTGCCAGACTATGCGGCTAGGGGGTCGAAGTGCCTGTTTTATGGAATTATTCCAGGATGGACCCATCCGCTTTGAACAAGGGCAGGGGTGTGAGATAGGTGATATCGTCCCGGGTACGGGCAACGCCTTCGGCCAGGATGGCCATGCGGCCCGCGATCTGCCCGCCCGCGGCGCGAACCAGCTCTTCCACCGCGTACAGGGATTGACCCGTGGAGATCACATCATCCACCACCAGGATCCTTTTCCCGCGGACGAGTTGGGCGTCATCCGCGTCCAGGAAAAGCTGCTGCACGTTGCTTGTGGTAATGGATTTTACCGATACGGAAAACACATCCCGCATATACAGCTTGGCAGACTTGCGGGCAAGTAAGTACTTGTTCTGGCCGCTTTGCCGGGCCATTTCGTACACCAGGGGAATGCCCTTAGACTCTGCGGTGATCATGTAATCATACGCGGGCGCTTTCTCCAGCAGCGCCTTTGCTGCGGCGATGGTCAATTCCACATCTCCGAAAATGACGAAGGCGCCGATGTACAGCGAATCGTTGACCCGGCAGATGGGCAGCTCCCGTTTGAGCCCCGCGATTTCAATGGAATACTTAAGCATGGGAATTTCCTCCCGAACATTGATAGCCACAGCGTCCATTATAGTAAAACCGGACAAATTGTCAATAAAGAAGCAGGTCTGCCATTTTGCCCCGCTCAAGCCTTTTTGATTGACGCGGGGCGGACAACCGTATACAATAGCGTTATGCGTAAGACGGGCCGATGTTCATTGGCCGGGCGGAAATGAAGGCGCAGGCGCTTTTTTGCGCGTGGCCGTTCTATTTTTTTCATTTTGGACTTATCCGCCGCCCTGCCTACCGGCCTTTTTTTACCACAAAAGGAAAGGAAGGATTGCATGTTTGGATTCCGGCCGGAGGGGCGCAGGGTCAAAGTGAAGGACCCCATCATTCAAGCAACCCCTTACTTCATGCCCCAGCGCAACGACGCCCAGGTGTTTTTACAGCAGGAACTGGATTATGAGCCCCTGGCCCGTTATATTGCCGACCAGGCAACAAAGGGGCACAAGATCACTTTCATGCAGCTCATCCTTGCGGCCTATGTCCGGGGGGTCTCCCAGCTTCCGGAGGTCAACCGCTTTATCATGAACAAGCAGCTGTACTCCCGCAAGGAGCTCACTTGTTCCTTTGCCCTTTTGCGGGACACGCAGGATGATTCCATTGAAGAAACGACAATCAAGCTGTTCTTTGACCCTACGGATACCGTTTATGATGTGGCCCAGCGCGTAAACGAAGCGGTGGCGGCCAACAGGCCCATGGAAAAAAGCAATTTTACCTTGAAGATCGCAAGGT
>JAEWAH010000154.1 GCA_023391725.1 Bacillota bacterium
GGTGCGGAGAGGGGGCTTTTTTCAAAAAGCCCCCTCTCCGCCTAACCTTCCTTCTCCTCGTCCCCTCACTCCACCGTCACGCTCTTGGCCAGGTTGCGGGGTTTATCCACGTCGCAGCCACGCTCCACGGCCATATGGTAGGCCAGCAACTGGAGGGGGATAATGGTGAGCAGCGGCAGGAAGAGTTCGTACACATCCGGGACCAGCCAAAGTTCATCGGCCTCAGGCCGGGCCTTTTCGGCCAGAGATTCCGGCGCCACCATCAGCACCCGGGCGCCCCGGGCTTTGACTTCCCGGACGTTGGAGAGCGTCTTATCGGCGAGGCTTTGCTGGGTGAGGATGGCTACCACCAGCGTGCCCGGCTCGATGAGGGCGATGGTGCCATGCTTGAGCTCTCCGGCGGCATAGGCTTCGCTGAAGATATAGGAAACCTCTTTAAGCTTCAGCGAAGCCTCCATGGCCAGGGCGTAATCAAGACCGCGGCCAATGAAGAATACATGCTTTTGATCCTTGTTCCGGTCGGCAAAGCGCTGGATGGATTCCCGGTTTTCCAGCGCCTTGATGGCGGCCTGGGGCAGTGCCGCCAATCCCGAAAGCAGCTGCGTGTACAGCGTATCCGCGATAGCGTTCCGCTTCTTGGCAAGGTCGATGGCTAGCAGTGCCAGCATCTCCACCTGAGTGATATAGGCTTTCGTACTGGCGACCGCAATCTCCGGACCAGCCCAGGTATACAGCACACGTCCCTCCCCCGCGTCCCGGGCGATGGAGGAGCCGACTACGTTGGTCAGGGCCATGACTTTGGCGTCCCGTTTGCGGGCTTCCCTAAGCGCGGCCAGGGTGTCCGCCGTCTCGCCGCTCTGGGAAACGGCCAGGAAAGCTTCCCCGGGCTTTATGATGGGGTCGCGGTAGCGGAACTCCGAAGCGATGTCCACATCCACAGGCAGCCTGGCCAGCCGTTCGATGAGGTACTTACCCAGCACCGAGGCATGATAGGCCGTGCCGCATGCAACGATGGTAAGCTTTTTTAAGTCCCGGGCTTCCTTATCCGTCATAGGAAAGCTGTTCTCACGGATCTTCCCTGCGGCAGTGTCCACATGGGCGGAAAGGGTTTTTTGCAGGGCTTCGGGTTCCTCGCTGATCTCCTTGAGCATGAAGTGGGCATAGCCGCCCTTTTCTGCGGCGGACACGTCCCAATCCACGTGGAAAGGCACAAACTCCTTGCTGCGGCCGTAGGGATCATACAGGGAAATGCCGTCCCGGCGCAATAGGGCGATTTCTTTATCCTCCAGGAGCACCACGTCCCGGGTATAGTTGATGATGGCGGGAATATCCGATGCGATGAACTGCTCACCCTGCCCCACGCCCACAACAAGGGGGCTGTCCTTGCGCACGCAAAACAGGGCGTCCGGCTCGGTCTGTGTCACAATCGCCAGCGCAAAGCTTCCTTCCAGCATGCCCATAGCCTGGGCGATGGCCTTGAGCATGTCGCCTTCATACAAGTGGTTGAGCAGATGGGCGATCACCTCCGTATCCGTCTGGGATACGAAGCGGCAGCCAGTGCTTATAAGATACCGGCGCAATGTTTCATGATTCTCGATGATGCCATTGTGCACCACGGCGATGTGGCCCTTCACATCTGTATGGGGATGGGCGTTCATGTCACTGGGTTCCCCGTGGGTGGCCCATCTGGTATGCCCGATGCCCACGTTGCCGGAAGCCGGCTTTTCGCTTAATAGTTCCGCAAGCTGGCTCAGGCGGCCCTTGGCTTTTCGCACCGCCACCTGGCCTCCTTTGAGCACAGCGATCCCGGCGCTGTCGTATCCACGGTACTCCAGGCGCGCAAGGCCCTCCATCAGGATGGGCACCGCGTCCTTTGGCCCGATATACCCTACGATCCCGCACATGGACATTCCCTCCCGAAAAATAAGATGTATTAAAACGTCTTATAAAAGGATAGCACGAAAACCACATCCGCGCAATCCTTTTACTTATCTGTATGCTCAAAAACCGTTTCCGGGTCCACCGGCTGCCTATTTTTTGTAATAGCAAGGTGCAGGTGGGGGCCTTGCTCCGTTTCGTAAAGGGCGGTATTGCCCACATGGCCGATAGCCTGGTCGCGCCTTACGGGATCCCCCAGTTTCACATAGCTGTTCATGGAAAGGCTGGCATACACGGCCTCATAGCCTCCGTGGTCAATGGTGACACTCTTTCCCCATATGCCGCTGTCGGTAATGGCGACGACCGTTCCATCCGCCATGGACTTCACCACATCCCCCGTCTTTGCCTGGTAGTCGCAGGCTACGTGGAGCTGCCACAGCCCCGCGGGCTGGAAGAACACTGGCGTGGCCGCGTCAAAACCCCTGGCCACCGACCCGGGCAGCGGCCGCAAAAAGGACGGGGCGGGCGTGGCCGTAGGGGCAGGCTTTGTGGAGTTCTGGACGGGCGGGGTGACATCGGCGAGGCTCTGTACGCCCTCGTAGGGGTTATCCGCGGCCTGCCCCTGCTCCGTGGCGGGCGGCCGCTGCGGGGTGCGGGTGGCCCGGGTCCAGACGGCAGTGCCAACGATCACCAGCACGCAGATCCCAAGCACCAGGTAAAACCCCTGTTTCTCCATAAACGCCGAGTAGGTATGCAAACCTTTTTTTAAGTGCCGTTTCAGCTTTTCCAACCAGACGCCGGCCTGTTTCATTGTTTTTCCACCTCCGGGCATAGTTTTCCCGGACGCGGTGAAAAAATGTACTATACAGCGGGCAGTACCGTGATTTGGATTCCCGTGTAATAATGCTCCAGAATATTTTTCCAGCTTGCGCCGGAAGCCGCCATGGCATTGGCCCCGGCCTGGCTCATGCCTACGCCATGACCATATCCCTTTTCGCTGAAGGTGATGGATTTTTCATTCGAGGAGACGGTGAACATAGCGCTGTTTAAGGAAAGCGCCGCGCGGAATTCCCCGGCGGTGACCTCCTTGTTTCCCACTTGCAACTTGCTGACCCGGCCCGTTTTTGTCCTCTCGGTGATGGCAATTTGAAGCGCCAGCGTATCCGGCAGAAGGTCCGCGCCTGGGAAGGCTTTGTTCAAGGTGTTTGCGGCGTCTGCAAGGTCAAATGTCTGGGAGGTTTGATATTTGGGGGTGTTTTCTTCTCCCTTGCTTTCCACGCCACGCAGATAGGGCAGGGATTGAGCAAATACTTCCTCCACGTCCTCGGTATGGCCGCCGCTCACCGCGTGGTATAGCACCGTGATGGGCTCGCCCTCATAGGTCATGATGCTGCCCTGGGTCTCCTTCACTGCCCTAAAGATGCGGGCCTCGTAAGCCTGGGTGGAAGCGCCCCATTTTTGCTCACGAGCCGCCGCGTCAAGGTACCCCTGGCAATGGGTGCTGTTTGAACAGACATCAGCCCCCGGGTGTTTTGAACAGCCCGTCCCGCCAAAGGAAACGGAAGAATGGACAGCCCGGGTCCGGGCGGCAACCGCCTGGGCCTTGAGCGCTTCCAGATGGTAGCTGGCGGGCATTTCCGCTGCCACCACGCCGGCTACATACTGCTCCAGGGGCATTGTTACCACTTTGCCCTGGACTTCGTCATACAACCGGATTGGCCATTCCGTTTCCTGCGCTACCTGTGCCTTCCAATCGGAGGCGGAACTTTGCGCGGGATCGATGGAAACCGTCTTGGCGCTTGCCCACGCCCATTGACCGAAGACCCGCGTGATTCTTATGGGAAGCTGGTTCCAGGCCATGGTAAATTGCCCGGGGGCCGCATCCCATTCCGCCGCTGTCCGGGGCGCGCCCAGCATGTGCCAGACCAGGACCACCGCTAAAAGCAGCAGCGCCAGGCGCAAGCCGACATTGCTTTTGCCCACAAACGCACCTCCCTTCAGATAAACCCTATTCAAAGTGACGGATAAAAAGAACGCTCACAGGCAGGGAATGTCCATCTTGCGTTTGGCCGTGGGAAGGATTGGCAAAGAGGGTTTCATACCCCTCCCGGCGAATAGGAAGGCATCGCATTTTGGGAGCTGAGGCCCCATGACTATCGCGGCCCGCCGCATTTTGGCTTTGTTCCTTTGCCTTGTTGTTTTGCCTTTTTATGCCCTGGGGGAGGAGACACCTTCCGCCCCGGCGGGTGAGGTCCCTTCCGCCCTGGCGGTGGAGGGCTTTTTTGCTTCCGCCTTTTCTCCGGAGTATGGGGATACGGACAGGGACGTGATGATCCGCTGGGCGGAGCCGCTTCATGTGTTTATAGAGGGCAGCGCCACTGAGGAAGATATGCAGGCGTTTTCGGAGCTGATGGAAGAGCTGCGCACCCATGTGCCGAACTTGCCGGAGATATCGCTTGTGGAAAAGGAGGAGGACGCCAACGTGATGTTTTCCTTTGTGCCGCTTAATGAGATAAGGGAATTCGTAACCGGGTATGTGCCGGGGAATTGGGGTTTTATGAACTCTTTTCATGATAAAGCCGTGATCCGCTACGGCCAGGTGGCGGTTGTCAACGACAAGACAAAACAGGAGGATCGCAACCATCTGATTCGGGAGGAGTTTGTGAACATGCTGGGGCTGTGCGGCGATATCGATTTTGCACCGGAAAGCATCATCTATCAGCCCTATACTACCACCCAAACCTTGGCCCCTATCGATTATGAAATGCTGAACCTGCTCTATAGCCCCCTTTTGACCCCCGGCATGACCGCGAAAGAGGCTGAGGAGGCGCTGGAGCCGCTGTTTCG
>JAEWAH010000277.1 GCA_023391725.1 Bacillota bacterium
TTCGTTGGGGTGGCAGAAGGCTGGGTGGAAGGCTGATTCGAAGGCTTTGCAGTAGGCGTAGCCGTGGGCTTGGCTGTCGTACTGGCGGAGGATGCCTGCTTGTACAGGAGCGTCAGTGTCGCGTTTCCAGCCAGGCCGTCCGCTTTGAGCTTGTTGTTCTTTTGAAACTGCTTGACGGCAGTCTCCGTGCCCCGGCCAAAGATGCCGTCCGCAACGCCCGGGTTATACCCCAGGGTGATCAGGGCCTGCTGCATGGTTTTCACCGCATTGCCCTTGGAGCCGTAGCGCAGCGTGGCATATGTGCCGGAGGAACCACCGCCGCTGGAAGCCTGCGTAGGCGCGGGGGTGGGCGTAGCCCCAGAATCAGGGGAGGAACTTTCAGTGTTTTGGGGATCAGGCGCGCCCGCCTCGCCGTACAGGGCGGTCAATGTTTGGTTCCCGGCCAGGCCGTCCGCTTTGAGGCCCTTGGCTTTTTGGAATTGCTTCACGGCTGCTTCTGTGCCCCGGCCAAAGATGCCGTCCACGCCGTTCGTATCATATCCCTGATCCGTAAGCGCCTGCTGCATGGCACGTACAGCCTCGCCTTTGGAGCCGTTGCGCAGCGTAGCATACTTTGTTTCTGCGGGGGCAGATATGATGGAAGCCAGGCATAGGATGGCTGCCAGCACTATTGCGGCATAACGCCGGAATAAGGCACGCATCATCGCCTGACGTCTACGCTTTGAACGCATTTTACGCATTCCTCCTTGGCTTGGATTGACCATAGTATACCAAATGATGACGTATTCGTAAATAAGTTTTAAGAATTTATTACAATAATTTATTCTTTCTTCACTTCTGTAAAATCTCGCAGGGATCTGGTCCCTCGCATGAAAGAATATGTTAAAATCGTTATTCATACAGAAGGATATAGGCTGTAAAGGAGGATCGCCGCATGAAAAAAAGATCATTACTGCTTATGTGGCTGCCGGGATTTATCCTTGCACTGGCGGCAATCTGTTTTATCCCGGCCGCACTGGCGCAGGACACATTTGTGATCCCGGCGGATAAGGTTGACGTAAATCAGTTGAACGACGGCGAATATGTGAACGAACACCTGTCCGCCGCGACCCAGTATATACGCGTCACTTATGCGCTGGATGGCGAAGCGGAAGTGCGCCTGAACGTGGCCCGGGCGGATACGAGCAGCGTGGTCGTGGATAAAGATTACGGAATGGTTCATGGCAACTTCCGTTCCGACGACATCTACCTGAAATATTCCGGAAGCGGGACCGTCCCTTATACTATCACGCTCACCGTAGGCGAAGAAACGATTTCCTTCCCCTTCTACCGCAGGCTGATGCTGCTGAAAAACAATACGGCCTGCACCTTCGGCGTGCGCATCAAAACCTTGGACAGCAGCCTGACCGACGCCTGGACCATGGCGACGCCCCTGGACCTTACGGAGATCGCGGCCTTGCCCGGGGGGACAAAGCGTATTGACCTGTGCGCCAGCAACATGTATGTGATCGGCACGGTATCTGTGAGGGTACGGGAAGGCGCGCTCAGGGTCTCCATGCAGCTTACGGAAGGCACCGGATACGAGATCAGCGACCAGCATCTTTATTTGATCACCAGCCCCTCCCAGTGGGACAGCGTCGATCCTAAGCAGACATCTCTTGCCGAATATGAGACCGGTGTGGACATCCCCCTTGCGGACAATTTGCCGGATGCGCGGTATGTGGTTTTATACCTGCCGGTAAAGCTGACGTATGACCCCAACGGACTGGAACGCTTCAGCTACGATCCGGAAAAGAACCCGGAACTTGTAAGGGAACTGGAGATCTGGAATGAGATGAAGGAACTGGAAAAGCAGGATTCTGTGGGATAAGAACGGGCTGGGGATTCACCATTCAACCACCCCGGCGCTGCGCCACCCCTCCTCTGGAGGGGAATTGATTGCCTTCCCCTAAAGGCAGATTAAAGTGATAGGTCGTCATTGCGAGAGAGCGCAGCGACCGAAGCAATTCACAAAAGGGCTCCTAAAGGCTCCTTATGAAAGGAGCTATCAGCCCGCAAGCTGACTGAGGATTGCACAAAACAACCACCCCGGCGCTGGCGCGCCACCCCTCCTCTGGAGGGGAATTGATTGCCTTCCCCTAAAAGCAGATTAAAGTGATAGGTCGCCATTGCGAGAGAGCGCAGCGACCGAAGCAATTCACAATAACGCTCCTAAAAGCTCCTTATGAAAGGAGCTGTCAGCCCGCAAGCTGACTGAGGATTGCGCAAAAAGGAACTGTCGAGCGAGCCTGACTGAGGATTGTCAAGGGCTCATGAATTGCTTCACGCAATGAACAATAACGTATTCCGGGCCATTTAGTGCCTCTACAAAATATATCGGTCAAATCCATTGATAGTTGCGGCCGGGTGTGATTTCCCGGCCGCTTTTATATGCGGCTGGTCCCGTCATTCCCCGCCGTGCGCGCCATATACTTTACCGGCGCCTCCTTTTGGGAAAGGGCGGGATGGTATGAAGCGATTAGTGATCACGTGGATCTGCGGGCTTATGATTGGATGCATGGTGTGTTTCCCCCGGGAGGCTGCGGACGCGGTGATATACGCCTGCGATCTGTGGGCCCGCGCGGTGATGCCCAGCCTTTTCCCGTTCCTTGCCTTCATGCTGCTGATCACCGGGAGCTGGCGGCTTTCCGAAAGGAAGGGCATGAACAAGTTCCTGGGGCTGCCCAGCCGCGCGGTTCCGGTAGGATTGATGGGGCTCATCTCCGGCTCCCCCGGTGGGGCGCGGCTTTCCCAGACCCTGCGCCTGAATGGCGAGGCCGGGCAGGCGGCCCTGAAGCGTCTTTCAATATACACAGGCGTCATGAGCCCCATGTTCTTCATCGGGACCATTGCCGGGTGGCTCAAAAGCCCCGCCTTGGGCTTTGTGATCCTTTTTTCTCATTGGCTGGGAGCCTTCCTTACAGGACAGCTTTCCCGGCTGCTCTTCCCCTGCCCTCCGCTGGAAGTTCAGCCTCCTTCTACGGAAAAACCGCTCAGCCTTGCCCAGGTGATGCAGAGCGCTGCCACGGCCATGCTTACGGTGTGCGCCCTGATGGCCCTGGGCAGCGTTGCGGCGCAAATGGTCCGCTGTGCGCTTCCGGGGTTGCCGCCCCCAGCTTTGGCAGCGGTCCAAGCCGCGCTGGAAGTAACGGCGGGCTGCGCCCGGATTCTTAATCTGCCGCTATCCCAAGCCATCCCTGGCTTGCGTCCGGCGCTTATCTGTGCTGCGACCTCTTTTGGCGGGCTGTCGATCCTTATGCAGAACCTGGCCTTTCTTCAGGAAGGCGGTGTGTCCTTTTCCTTTTTGCTGATAGGGCGGCTGTGCCACGGGATCCTGTCCTTTGGGCTGTGCCTGCTGCTTTATCCCCTGGCAGGAGGTTCGGCGCTGCCCGCCTGGTCAGCGCCTGTCTATCTTTCTCCGGCCTTCTCCCCTATTCTGCTGGGAGGATGGTTTTTGTGTCTGCTGCCAATATGGAAAATAAAAAAGAAGTAAAGGAGATTTCGCTCCTGCGGGAGCGACCAGGGCTTTCCGATCGCCCTGGACCTTCGGAGGCATGCTCTCAAAAGTAATGAATATCCCTTATTTTTAGCCAGAGGGGCATGGGGAGGCTGCTACGCCGGGTGGCCCTCATTGGAGGCAAAAGGCAGGCGGAGGATGCCTGCGGATCGTGGCGACGATTGAGATGGTTAGACTCCTTTTTCAATAGGCGTCCTATCCGCTTCCTTATTAATTGTTTTCTTGCTTACCCAGCGTCTTCCATGGTATAATAATTGGCAGCATGCGCGTGAAAAGCCATGTACAAGGAGAGAAAAATGCTTGATTTTTTGAAAAAAATGCTGGGCGGGAGCAATGATGCGGCTATTAAGCGGCTTCAAAAGACTGTGAACGCCATTGACGCATTGGAAGACTCATACAAGCGCCTTACCGATAGTGAGCTGCAGGGCAAGACAGCGGAGTTCAAGAAGCGTCTTGCTTCAGGGGCCACGCTGGACGATATCCTGCCCGAGGCCTTCTCGGCTGTCCGGGAGGCGGCCAGCCGCACCATTGGCCAGCGCCACTATCAGGTGCAAATGCTGGGCGGCATCGTTTTGCACCAGGGCCGCATCGCGGAAATGAAGACAGGCGAAGGCAAGACGCTGGTGGCAACATTGCCTGCATACCTCAACGCTCTTACCGGAGAGGGCGTACATGTCGTCACGGTGAACGATTACCTGGCCAGATTCCACAGCGAATGGATGGGCAAGATCCACCGCTTCATGGGGCTCACGGTGGGGTTGATCGTTCATGACCTTTCCAACGAGCAGCGCCGGGCAGCCTACGCCTGCGACATCACGTACGGAACCAACAATGAGATGGGCTTTGACTACCTGCGCGATAACATGGTCATCTACCAAAAGGACATGGTGCAAAGAGGCCACCCCTTTGCCATCGTGGACGAAGTGGACTCCATCCTGATCGACGAGGCACGCACGCCGCTCATCATTTCCGGCCAGGGCGACCAGTCCACAGACATGTAC
>JAEWAH010000006.1 GCA_023391725.1 Bacillota bacterium
CCGAAGGTCCAGGGCGATCGGAAAGCCCTGGTCGCGCCAGCAGGCGCGAAATTTTTATGTGCATGTTTTCGCTGTATCTATGCCTGAATCAGAGCCCCCCCCTTTACCTTTCAATGCAATCTTTTTCGCGCTGTGCTCGTTGTATCAGGGAGGAAACAACTATGCAATATAGTAAAGCCCATGAACTGGCCAGGGAGATAAGGGAAAGCGAGGAGTACAAAACCTACGCTGCCCTTAAGGAATCGGTGATGGCGGACTCAACCAACAAGACCTTGATCACCGAGTACAAAAAGATGCAGACCCGGCTGCAGATGGCCGCCTTGGCCCAGGCGCCCGGCCAGGCGGAGGAAATGCAGCGCTTTTCCCAATTGACCTCGCTGCTGTTTGCCAGCCAGGAGGTATCCGCCTATTTACTGGCGGAGATGCGCTTGCAGCAGGCCATGGGCGATATTTTTAAGATCCTCACAGACGCCGCGGGCCTGGACTTATCTGTGCCCGGTCTGGAATGATTTGCTAAGGAGGTCTCGCCTTGAAGAACCGCAAAAAGGATTATACCCACCAGTCGCTTCGGGATGAAAGGCAGTACGGCCTGTACTGGTACAGCGGCCTGTGGCATATTTTACGGCCTATTTTGGTGGTGGCGGGCGCTCTTATTATCGTGGTAGGCCTTTTGATGACAGGCTGGAATTGGGTATACGGCAATTATTTAAGCCCGGTAGATACTTCGGATACAACGCCTGTGACCTTTGCAGTGGAAAGCGGCAACAGCCTCAGCAAGGTGGCCGCTAATCTGCAAAGCCAGAATTTGGTGCGCAATCCCACCATTTTTAAGTACTACTGCGACTTTATCGGCCTCGGGCAGAAGATACAGTCCGGGGAATATATATTGACCCGGGCCATGACCATTGATGAGATTGCCAACCAGTTGACTACGGGCGACGGCAAGCCCATGACCGCTAAAATAACCGTCATCCCCGGCTGGACCGTGGAAGATATCGCCGCAAAGCTGGCCACAGACGGCGTGATCAAGAGCAAGGATGAATTCCTGGCTCTGTGCCGCTCCGGCAAGGATTTCGGCGACTATTACTATGTGTCCGACGTCTTGGCCTCCCCCAATGTGGGCCAGCGCAAGTTTGTGCTGGAAGGGTACTTGTCGCCCAACACCTACGAGGTCTATACCGACGCCACCACCGATGATATCATCCGCAAGCTCCTGTCCCAGACGGAAGTGGCCTTCCCGGCCTCTTACTACGATCGTGCGGAGCAGATCGGCTTTACCATGGATCAGGTCATCACCCTGGCCTCCCTGATCGAAAAGGAAGCCAAGGAGCCGGACTTTGCCAAGGTCTCCGCGGTGTTCCACAACCGGCTGAAAGGAAATATCAAGCTGGGCAGCGACGTGACCATCCACTACATCACCGGGGTCCGGCGCATGGCGCTTCGAAAAGAGGATATGAACGTCAATTCTCCCTACAACACCTACAAGTATTCCGGCCTGCCCCTGGGGCCCATATGCAACCCCTCCCCGGCGGCCATCGTGGCGGCGCTTTACCCCGATGAGACGTTTGTGGCTGATAATTACCTGTACTTCTGCAGCAAGGATCCCAATACCGGCGAGCTTGCTTTCTCCAAGACTTTGGAGGAGCACAACCAGGCCGTGGCCATCTACGCCCCCTTGTGGGAAGCTTACGACGCAAGCAGGGGCCTGTAACATGGTTTTAAGCCAAAGAAAAAAGCTGCCGGAGCTATTAGCCCCGGCAGGAGGAATGGCCCAGCTGAAGGCGGCGCTGCACTTTCACGCAGACGCCGTCTATGGCGGCATGGAAAGGTTTGGATTGCGGGCCTTCGCGGGGAATTTTTCAAGGGAGACCCTGCCCGGAGCCGTGGCCCTGTGCCATGCGCAAGGCAAGAAGTTTTATTTGACGCTGAATATCTATCCTTTTGATGAGGATATGCCCGGCCTGCTTGACTGTGCCAAGTTTGCAAGGGATATAGGGGTAGACGCGGCCATCGTCAGCGACTTGGGCGCGGCGTCGATGCTTCGGGAAGAAGTACCGGATATTCCACTGCACATCAGCACGCAGGCCAATACGCTAAACAGCCGGGCAGCCTCCTTCTGGCATCGGTTGGGAGCAGAGCGGGTGATCCTGGCCCGGGAAATGAGTCTTGTGCAAATTGAAGCCTTGCGGGCGAACACCCCGCCGGGGCTGGAGCTGGAAGCTTTCGTCCATGGGGCTGCCTGCATGTCCTATTCCGGACGCTGCTTATTAAGCAACGCCCTCACAGGCCGGGGCGCCAACCAGGGCGCCTGCGCCCAGCCCTGCCGCTGGCGCTACCATGTGGTGGAGGAAAGACGGCCCGGGGAATACATGCCCGTTTGCGAGGATGAAAACGGCACATATATTTTTTCCGCCCAGGATATTTGCGGTATTTCGCTTTTGCCCCAATTGGTATCCTGTGGTTTGGCGGCTTTGAAGATCGAAGGCCGCATGAAAACGGAATATTACGTGGCCACGGTAGTATCCGCCTACCGCCGGGGCCTTGACGCATTGGCCCAGGGCGAGGACGCATTCCTTTCGCTGCTGCCGGAACTTGAAACCGAACTGCAAAAGGCCAGCCACAGACCATCCAATACTGGGTTTTATTTGGCCGCGCCGGTCCCCTACGGCGGCGCGGGCAGTCCCACCCAGCAGATGGAGTATGTGGGCTTGGTGACCTCTGATGCCGCGGCGGGTGAAATGGCTACTGTTGAACTGAAGAACCGCTTCTTCGCGGGGGATGATCTACAGCTCCTCTCCCCGAATGGCGTTCATCCCTTCCAGCCCGAAAGGATGTTCCTGAAGGAGACCGGCGAAGAAATCACCACCCACGGCGTTGCCGGCACGCTGCTTTTGATGACATTCCCATTCCCGGTTTCTCCGGGGGATATCCTTAGAGGACCTGCCAGGAATCATGCTACTACCTAAACTCCAGATAACACGTTGCATGGCTTAGTCAGGTTTAAATGTGTACACTCCGAAGGTATAGACTCCAAAGGCCCAGTCCTCCGAAGGTCCAGGGCGTTAGGATCGCCCTGGTCGCGCCCGCAGGCGCGAAACCTTCCCCGCATCATGAAGCCAGCAATCAAAATGTTTATATGTAGCCTCCGAAGGTCCAGGGCGACCGGAAAGCCCTGGTCGCGCCCGTAGGCGCGAAACCCCTCTTGAATGGCAACCGAATAAATAAATTATCAAATTGTAGCACCCGAAGGTCCAGGGCGTTAGGATCGCCCTGGTCGCGCCCGCAGGCGCGAAACCTACCCCGCATCATGAAGCCAGCAAACAAAATGTATATATGTAGCCTCCGAAGGTCCAGGGCGACCGGAAAGCCCTGGTAGCGCCCGTAGGCGCGAAACCCCTCTTGAATGGCAACGGAATAAATAAATTATCAAATTGTGGCACCCGAAGGTCCAGGGCGTTAGGATCGCCCTGGTCGCGTCCGCAGGCGCGACCCCCCCTCAATCTTCATCTCCCATTCCCGTAACCAAATCCTCCTATGCGGCATAGAATAGCCCATAAGGAGGATTTTCTGCCATGATAGATGCGTTGCTCTTCTGGCTGGTCAAGGAATGCCTCTTTTTTCTTGGGTTTATCGCCGGTAGATCTAGCTTCCCCAAACCACTCACCAAAGAGCAGGAAGCGGAATGCCTGCAGGCCATGCAGCGGGGGGATGAGGAGGCCCGCGTTCAATTGATCGAGCACAATCTGCGCCTGGTGGTGCACGTAGCAAGAAAGTATACCGTTCCTGGCAACACGCAAGAGGACCTGGTGAATATCGGCGCCATGGGGCTTATCAAGGCTATCGAGACGTATAAGCCCGGCAGCGGCACGGCCCTGGCCACCTATGCCGCTCGGTGCGTGGAAAACGAAATATTGATGGCCCTTCGCGCGGCCAAAAAGCGCCGGGGGGATGTATCCCTAAGCGAGCCCTTGGGTACCGATGGCGAAGGCAATGATATCTCCTTTATGGACATCCTGGGTACGCCTGGGGATGTGGTGGAGGAGGAAGTCCACAGGCGCGTCACCATGAGCCGCGTCAGGGGGCTTCTCAAAAGACTGCCCCGCCGGGAGCGCACCGTGCTGGAGCTGCGCTACGGCCTGTTGGATGGCCGCGCCCGGCACCAGCATGAGATCGCCCGTCATCTAAACATTTCCAGATCCTACGTTTCCCGCGTGGAAAAGCACGCTATCCAGATGATCCGCGATTGGCTGCAGCGGGGAGAAGGATAGGAGAAGAACGAGACAAGAACATAAAATTTGCGGGAAGGGGACTTTTTTCGAAAAGTCCCCTTCCCGCACCCATCCCTCAAAAACTTCATCAGGGGAGACATAGATGCATCCCAATGTAATAGCGGTATAGGATGAGGATGCATCCGAAGGTCCAGGGCTCCGCAGCCGAAGCGCCGCCCTAGGGCGAACGCAGTGAGCCTGGAGCAGTATAGCGAAGCGGAACTGCGGAACACCGGCCTAGCGCAGCGACGGACGGTGCGAATGGGCCTGTGGCGGATGAAGCGAGGTGGAGGAGACTGGCGAAACGAGCAATGCGAGCGCTAGCGAAGCAATGCGACGATTGAGCCAGGGGAGGAAAGCCCTGGTCGCGTCCGCAGACGCGAAACACTTCTCAAATGGTCTATATACAATACACTTGACGAAAATAGAATAAATTGGTAAAGTGATGGAAACATAGTGGGGACTGCTGCGGATACAAGCAAACCGCAGAAGCAATTTTTTCTTTTCGGAGAGAACATATGCTTTGCCAAAGATGCGGAACGGAAAACGATCAGAAATCTGCAAATTGCGCATACTGCGGCGCGCCGGTTGCGCCGCCCGTGCAGGCGCCCGCTGCGCCACAGCCAGTCTATCACCAGGTATACGCCACTTCCATCCAGGGGGTCGTATAT
>JAEWAH010000127.1 GCA_023391725.1 Bacillota bacterium
ATCAGTGACTGCTCGATGAGGTTATTCAGCGCTTCCTGGCCGCTTAACAGCACATCATTGCCTTCATACAAAATCCTGTTGAATTCTTCCAGTTCGCCTTTGCGGTTATGCTTAGCCTGATACATGGCGAAATCCGCGTACCGCACCAGATCTTCTAAAATAGTGGCGTCGCTGGGATACCAGGCCACCCCGCAGGAAGCCCTAAGGCGGTAGGGGAGACCACTTGGCAAGGAAATGGTGGTATTGTCGATTTCACGGCAGATCTCGCGGACCACGTTCAAGGCCTCGGCCTTGTTGTTGTAGCCGTAAACAAGTGCATAGAATTCGTCTCCGGAGCGCCGGGCCACCATGATCCTATCCTGACCACGGCCACGCAGGCATTGGGCGAAAGCCTGGATATATTCATCCCCCACATTGTGGCCGTACGTATCATTGATATATTTCAGATTGTCCATATCCCACATGGCCAAGGCGCAAACCTTGGCTTCGCCGGGATTGAGCAAAAGCCGCCCGCAGTGTTCCACAAAGCCGCGGCGGTTATATAGATCCGTAAGAACGTCATAATCCCGCTCATAGGCCATTTGCTTCTTTTCCAGGACCTCCCGCGTCACATCCATGACTGTACCCAGGATATCTGAATCCTCCTGAACGGAATGGATCTGGACCCACCGTTCTTCCTCGCCGATCAGGAGTTTATAGATGTCTTGCTCTCCCTCTTCCCGGTTCAGTTCCAATTCACGAAGCCGCCGGTTAAAATCTCCCGCCTCCATATAACCGTATCCTCCCTCACAGGGGGGCCAGCCCATCAGGTCAAAGAGGCTGCGGCTTAAGAAGACACTGGAAGAATCCCGGACGTGTTCAAATACACCGATGCGTGCGCCGGTCATGGCAATGATTTTGGAGATTTTCGAGGCGGATTCCGCTACAGCGCTGGACAAGTCTTCAATGGAAGCCGTAAGCTGGTCGATCTCGGCAATGTTTAGCTTTGTAAGTGCGACGGCCTGTTCAGGATTGCTGGTCTTCAATTCCGCTGCCAGCAGGATGATAGGGCGAGTGATCAGGCGGCTGGCCGCCACCGCGCCGATCAAGCCCAGGAGCATGGCCAGGAAAAGCGCCAGGTAGATCAATTGCAGTACCTGTGAGGAGAAAGACAAAAGGGCCCCCTTCTCCACAATACCCAGCAGCACCCACTGCTGGTTGGAAAAGGGGGTATTCGCATTATACAATTGCAACTTTTCCACGCTGGCCAGGGCGCTGCCGCTGCCATTTTGCTCATCCAGGCGAATAATCTTCCCATAAGCAGCCCCGCCGCTTGTAATGACACTTCCCGGACTGAAAAAGCGCCGGTAACTGATGCCGCTGACGGCCACCTGTTTGAAGGTGTTGCCGCCATCCTCGGTGATGCCCAGACAGTAGGACCCCTTTTTATTGGGCCATAGATCGCTGTAGTTCATCATGGATAATAGATAGGCTTCCGTCAGGTCAATGCCCATGACGCCAAACACTGTGCCGTCGGTAGCGATCAGAGGAATGGAATAGGTGATGACTTGCCCGTCATTCCCGCTCAGGGAGAATGCCGGACTCCAGTAGCCATACAAGCTGGGCTCCATTGCCGTCCCCTTCAAAGCGGCCTGGAAAGGCTGGAAGAAAAACTGTTCGTTGGGGAGCGTGCCATCCTCGGAAAAATGAAACCCCGCGCTCCAATAGCTATCCAGGGGAATACGAAGCGCCTTGGAGATAGAGGAAAGCCCGCGCTCCATGAGCAGGTCGGAGCCGGTGAGGCTGTAGCTGGCGGAGCTATCTGGATCCAGGTCCCGGATGTACAGCCCGGCCCGCACTTCCTGGGCGGGGCGGTTAGGCACTCCGGCCCCATCCAGCACCACAAATGCCCCTGTGACCGCGTTGCGCCGGAGCATGGTTGTAAGCTCCGGGGCGATGGCGCCAATCAGCTCCTCGTTGAGGGAGGCGTTGGAGCGCACATCGGACCAGGTGACACCTTTTGCAGCCAGCAGGCTTTCCACAGTATCAAGGATATTCTGTTCCGACATCTCAAAATTGGTCCAGCGCTGGGCCATTGCATTTGACAGAAAATTGGCGCGGCTTTGGGTACGCTGAGAAAGCAGGCTGTAGGCGTTCTCCTCCATGCGCGGAAGGATATCGCTGCACAGGAAAACAACAGCAAACAAGCCGGTGAAAAGTATCACGGCCAGTATAAACTGTAAAAGTATCCTGCGGAAGAGCGATGTCGGCCGCTTTCTCATGGGTTGCTCATGCCTTTCTTCCGTTAGTCCACCATGTTGCGTGGACGCTGTTCGAACCGAAGCAGGTGTGCGGCTATTTGCAGCTGCCGCTTAAGTTGCTTGAACCACTCCTGAAAATTGCTGTCTGTGGCATACAGCGCCACTGCTTCTTCCCGGGAAAGCCCCCCAGCCATCTTAAGAAGGACCTGCGCCCTGTCACCGGCGGCTTTCTCCTGCAAACTTCTTTCCAGGATATTGCGCGTTTCATTGCCGCCGGTAAAAGGCTTTGTGGTAAACAAAGTATAGGTTTCCATCATGTCAAGGCCCACGTCCAGTGTCCTTTGGATGATGGGATTGGGGGACTGCTTCATGGCGCTTTCCAGCGCCTTGCGGGTATGGATCGCTTTTTTGACGGGAAGATACCCGGATGCGGAAGAAAATGCAGCGTTTTGTTCCTCATTGGTGAACCATTTGAGGAAAGTGACCGCTGCCTCTTCCGTTTTGGCGTCGGTTTTCAGGACGGCCATGCCAGCCCCTTGCTGGACGGCAAAGGGCTTTGTACCGGAAAAATTAGGCGCAGGATAGATATTGGCTTCAATGGGGTAGGTGCTGCCGTCGGACAATGTCACTTCCGTAGGGAAAAAGGCTGCGCTGGCAGTGGAACCCACCAGGGCTATCAAATCGCCCGTTTTCACGTCATCGGACCTGAAGCGGCCAAAGGAAGCAAAATAGCCGTTGATATAGGGGATGTAGTAGGAATCCCACAAACGCCGCGTCACCGCTTCGTCCATGCGCAGGGAAACCATCCCGTTTGTGATACTGAACAATTCACGGCCTGCCTGGGCGCAGCCTACCAACAGATAATTAGCCATGGCATCCCGGCCAAAGAAAGCCTTCCCATCTTCTGGCGTTTCCGTGAGGCTGTCGGTCCAGCGGTAATACTTTTCCGCCAGGCGGCCAATGCCCTCCCAAGTGGCAAGTTCTTCTTCCTGCGCTCCCGTGGCCTTGGCAAAAGGCAGCCAGTCCGTGAAGTTCAGCATCAGCACTTCCGTGGCCTTGGCGATGGGGAAAATGTACAGGCTATCGGTGCCGCTTAAATTTCCTTCTGATAGGTACGATTCCAGGTATTCCGACCTTTCCTCCTGACTGAGATAGGCGTTGATATCCACCGCCATGCCCAGCTTTCGTACGAGATCCACCGTGTCTGAATAGGCAGCAAACACATCCGGCGCTTCCAGGGCGCCCACCTTGTGCTGCAATGCCTCCAGCGTCTTTTGCGCTAAATCGCTGATAGAGCCTTGATTGACAGCTTCCACAACGATGTTTTTTTCTTCGCCTTCCGTTTCGTTAAAGCGTGTTACCAGCTCGTCAAACAGCTGCATCTGTACGCCGTTATAGTAATGCCAGACCACAACGGATGTTGGGTCCTCTGTCCTTTTTTCCGGGAATTGCGTGGAACAGGAGACAATAACGAAAGCCAGAAAAAGACATAACAGCAATGCAAGAAGCTTTTGTATACCGGGTCTCATCGGCTGGCTCCTCTTTGACAATTTCGATATTTATTGGCCCAATAGGCCAGGTTTTATTTGGCAGTATGAATATTATAGCAAATACTTCCAGAAAGTACAATATAAATAGAAAAATCCAGCATCAATTTACAAAATGCATGCGCATATCTCAGGAATCGCAGGCTATGCTAAACGCACTTTGTATTTAGTCATCCAGTAGTCCAGCTGCAAAAAGTAGGCAATGGTCTGTGGCCCAGTCATCAATTGGCCATACCAGGGCCAGGGCTGATGGTCGGTAAGCAGCTTTTGAAGGCTTTCCCTTTTTATCAGTTGGAAGATAGGCGCATCTTCCCGGCGGAGCAGATTCTTAAGAAGTTCTGAGACCGCCGCCGTATATTCAGGATGATGGGTCTTGGGGTAGGGGCTTTTTTTACGCCAGAGTACCTCCGGGGGTAAGACCCCCGCCATGGCTCTGCGCAAAAGGCTCTTTTCCACGCCGTCTTCGTATTTCCACGCCCAGGGCACGCGGTAGAGGTATTCGGCGATGCGATAGTCGCAGTAGGGGACCCGCACCTCCAGGCCGCTGTACATGCTCATCCTGTCCTTTCGGTCCAGCAGCACCTGCATGAACCAGTCCAGGTTCAGCTTCATCATTTCTTTCATGCGGGCTTCCTCGGAGGAAAGACCAGGTAGCTTGGAAGCCCGGGCGCAGGTCTTTTCATACCGCGCCTGAACATACCTTTCCACCGGGAAATTTGCGGAAAAGTCATCTTGTAGAAAGCTTGCCCGGTAAGCGGTAGATTGGGCCCAGGGGAAACCGTTCTTTGCCCGCACGTTAGGGTCCGTATACCAGGGGTAGCCGCCAAATATCTCATCCGCGCACTCGCCGGACAGCGCCACGGTGCCCTGCTTTTTGATCTCACGGCAAAAAAGCAGAAGCGAGGCGTCCACATCCGCCATGCCGGGAAGGTCCCGGGCATCCACCGAGTCAAACAAGGCACTCACAAGCTCCGGCGTATCTACCACCACGTCATGGTGCACGGCATTGAGGTTTTCGTTCATCAGGCGGATATAGGTCTCATCGCTGTTAGGTTGGAATTTTCCCGCCTGAAAGTATTTTTCGTTATCCTTGTAAGAGATGGAGAAGGTATGCAGCTGCTGGCCAAGCTTCGTGAAATGGCGGTCGGCCAGGGAAGATATGATGCTGGAATCCAGCCCGCCGGAAAGAAAGGTGCATACCGGCACGTCCGACACCAACTGCCGGTGGATCGCATCGGTTACCAGTTCCCGCACCGTCTCCACCGTCTGTGCGTAGCTGTCCTCATGTGGCTCATCCGTAAGCTCCCAATAATTCGTGATCGTCAGGCGTTCTTTTGTCAGCAGCCCGCATTGACCGGCCTTTAATTCCTGCACACCTTGGAAAACGCCGCAGCCCGGCGTTCTGCCGGGGCCCAGAAGCAGGATCTCCGCGATGCCGTTTTCATCCAGCTTTGGCTCCGCCAGCGGATGGCATAGGATCGCCTTGAGTTCTGAGGCGAACAGGAACACCCCATCTTTGCGGAAGTAAAAGAAAGGCTTTACGCCGATGCGATCCCTGGCGATAAACAGCGTTTGCTCTTTTTCTTCCCAGATGGCAAAGGCAAAGATCCCGTTGAATTTGTCCACACAACTTTGCCCCCAGGCCGCATATGACTTTAAAAGCACCTCTGTATCTGAATGCCCAGTGAAAGTATAGCCAAGCGCTTTAAGTTCTGAACGGATCTCCTCCGTGTTGTACAATTCTCCATTATATACCAGTACAAAACGCTTTTCTCCCTGGGAAAAATACATTGGCTGGCACCCATTTTCCAGGTCAATGACCGCCAGCCGCCTATGCACAAGCCCCGCCTCACGCGTTACGTACAAACCGTCCTGGTCAGGCCCCCGCC
>JAEWAH010000215.1 GCA_023391725.1 Bacillota bacterium
GGAGGAAAATATGCAAAAACCTTGAAACGGTATTCACGCTGTGCTACCATGGACACAATGAGTTTTGGGACGGAAAGGGGCCTTCTTTTGCAGTATCACATCGACACCATTCCCGTGTGGGATGCTATAAAGCTGGACAGCGAATGCCCTCTGTGCGCACTTCAACAAAAAATTGAGCAGATGGATGTGGAACGGTTTTTAGGCGCTTCCGTCATGGAGCCGGATGTCCGCATCCATGTGAATGCAAAGGGATTCTGCAGCCATCACCTTTCCCTGCTGTTTACACAAAAAAACCGTCTGGGCCTTGCGCTGATGCTGCACACGCACATGAAAGAAACCGAAAAGAAGGCGGAGGCTGTCCTATCTCAGGCGAAGCTTGCTGCCGTAAGGCAGGCAGGCCAGCCTGTGCTTCAGCGGATGTTAAAGCGCGGCGGAGATTCCTCTGCCCCGCTTCAAAAGGCCGCTCAGGAGCTCAAAGGTACTGCTTCTTCCTGTGTGATATGCGACAGCCTTCAGGAGCACATGGACCGCTATTGCTATACCTTCCTGTATTTGTGGGAGCGTGACCGTGATTTCCGCAAGGCCGTATCCGGGTCAAAGGGCGTATGCATCCCACACGGGGCGAAGCTTCTGTCAATGGCGGAAGAAAACCTTCCCGCCCGGGAACTGGGATCTTTTACGGAGACACTGTCCGGCCTCATCCTGAGCAGCCTTCACAGGATTGGGGAGGACGTGGAATGGTTTACCCAGAAGTTCGACTACCGCAACCAGGACAAGCCCTGGGGCGAATCCCGGAACGCTGTGGAGCGGGCATGCAATCAGCTTCGGGGATGGTGCGTGGGTGAAGATCCCTGGGCTGAAAAAGCAAAGGGAAAGTGAGCAGCAAAAAAGGAGGCTCCTTACTTTAAGAAATCCTTATACATCATGCTGGGCTGGATGCCAGTGTTGTTATTATACTTCCCGTTCTTGTATGGTTCATAGTCGCCCAGCACGTCATGGTAGTATATTTGGCATATCTCGATGTAGGGATAGATCACAACTGGCTGGAGGCAGAACAGTTCCAGCGTCCAATATCCCCTGAACCCGACGTCGCCAAATCCAGCAGTCACATGGATGCAGATGCCAAGCCGCCCCACCGAAGAGCGGCCTTCCAGCATGGGAACAAGCTTGTCCGTCGCCGTATATTCCACTGTGCGGCCAAGATACAGTTTGTGCGGCTCCAGCAGGTACCCCTCTTCCGGGAGGATGATGGACTCCACCTCATTGGGCTTTTTCATATCGAGGATATCATCCTTGTATACCATCAGCTCATTGTGCAGCCGAAGATTATAGCTGTTTGGATTCAGCTGTGATTTTAAGTAAGGTTCGATCACGATCTCGTGGCCCAGCCGTCTTTCGATTTCTTTTCCGGAGAGGATCATTACAACACTTCCTCCCAACGCGTTCTGATACAGTTCAAAGCGCTTGGCTTACGCTTCTTTCGTATACTGTTCCAATTTGACCCCCGCCTCCTGGAATATTTCCAGAGAAAAGGGATCGGGGTACCCTTCCTCATAAATGACGCGGCGGATGCCGGCGTTGATGATCATTTTAGCGCAGACGGAGCAGGGCTGGTGCGTGCAGTAGAGCGTGCCCCCGTCGATGGAGATGCCTAGCTTGGCCGCCTGGATGATGGCGTTTTGTTCGGCGTGGATGGCGTAGCATAGCTCCGCCCGTGTGCCGGAGGGGATGTTCAAACGGCGGCGCATGCACTCACCACGCTCACGGCAGGTGCGAAGGCCAGCGGGCGCGCCGTTGTAGCCGGTGGTCATGATCCTTTTATCTTTAACGATCACGGCGCCGATGCTGCGCCCTTCCATAAAGCAGCTTGTCCAGGTCGCGATGACGTGGGCCATTTGCATGAACCGGTGATCCCATTTGTCCATAGGAAGCGTCCACCCCCTTAGAAGCTCTGACGTTTTTTTGCTATTATACGGTGTTTGTAGATTCGTGTCAAACAGTGGAGGCAGATTCCCCCATTTTCTGCGTTGCTCCCTGATGAGAAATGCTTGTTATGGGTTTCGCGCCTGCGGACGCGACCAAGGCTTTCCGATCGCCCTGGACCTTCGGCGGCCATCTGCTTTTCATTTACCTGCGGCCAGTTTCCTCCCCCTCATTCCCCTGCTTCCCCGACATGACCGCCTCTTTCCCGGCATATGTTCTCCCGGGAGGGATGGCGATGGCGAAGCAGACCATCCGGGAGCAGGCGGTGGTGCTGACCCTTGCCAACACCATTGTCAGGGTCATGGGGTTTGGCATGCGGGTCTTGTTTTCCAGAATGCTGGGGTCGGAGATCATGGGGATCATGGAGCTTGGCAGCTCCGTACACATGATGGCCATCACTCCCGCCACCGCCGGGCTCCCCCTGGCTGTCAGCCGTCTTACGGCCAAAGCGCCGGAGGGCAGCAAGGAGGAAGCGCTTTACGCAGGCAGGCACATGGTCAAGCGCCTGTGCCTATGGTTGATCCCTTTGTACCTTCTGCTGACGCCGCTATTTGCCCATCTGCTGGGGGATACGCGCACGTTCCCCTCCCTTTTGATGTCCGCGCCCTGCATCCTGATCCTGGGCTTCTCCGGGGTATATAATGGCTATTGCTATGGCATGAACAACGCATGGCCGCCCGCGCTGAGCGAGCTTACAGAGCAGACGCTTCGCTTTGCGCTGGCGGTTCTGCTGCTCAACGCTTTACCCAATCTAACAGCGGCCTGGACGGCTGCGGTGCCTGGGTTCGCGCTTGCCGCATCTGAGGCCGCGGGCGTAGTGTTGGTGATCCTGATGCTGCGTCTTAAAAAGCCTTCCGCGCTTCCCTCTGAAAAGATCAAAAAGCAGATATTCCGCCTGTCGGCCCCTCCCACCGTTACCAGGCTTGTGGGTACGGTGCTCCGCTCCTTAAACGCCATATTAATCCCCTTGCGTTTGCGGGCTTCGGGGCTGGAACTGATGGAAGCTACTTCCCGCTTTGGGATGCTCTTTGGCATGGTGATGCCGGTGGTCATGCTGCCATCCGTATTCACCGGGTCCCTGGCCATGCTTGCCACCCCGGCGCTGGCCGCCCGGGAAAACAATCAAAAGGCACTAAGAAATATCAGCATCCAGCTGCTTCTGGCGGCGGTAGCAGTAGGGTTGATCTGTAGCGTAGCGATGTACATGATCGCCCCGTGGATCGCGGAAAGCATGTACCGGCTGCCGGAGCTTACGGAACTTATCCGTTATCTGTGCCCGGCGGTTCTGCTCATGAGCCTTGGGCAGGTATTATCCGGTATGATCGCAGGATTGGGGAGGCAAAAACAGTCTCTATACGGTTCGCTGATAGGCGCAGGCGTAACCCTCCTGCTCAGCTGGTTTTTGACCGGAGACCCCACCATGCGATTGTATGGCGCGGCCACGGCCAGTATGGTGGGCCAAGGTTTTGGAGTCGTATGGAGTTTTGTGCTGTTGATCCTGATTATGATGAAAAAATCGCCCCCGAAGGGACGCGAAAATGAGGAAGAACCTGCTAAAGCGCTTTCTGACACTTGATCTCATCCCCGAATTGGTTCGCGCAGCGCATCAATTCCCCCAGAACCCTGTCGATACCCGCATCCGTTTTGAACCAGTTCTCCCGGGTGAGCGCCGTATCCCCAATAGAATAAGGGACCGGATGGATGAAGAATTCTGTGTCCGGGAAGGCCAGTTGATAGCTCATGAAGGCGCGCCTGGCGTGAAAGCATTTGCAAACAAGGATCGCCCTTTTGATGGAAAGATTATGTTCATCCGCAAGCCTTCTGGAGAAAAGGGCGTTTTCCTTGGTGTAGCCGGATTCGTTTTCTTGATATATGGCTTCTGCCGGGACGCCATTTATGGTAAGCACGTCCGTCAAAAACGCACAGTCCGTTAAATAATCCAGTGAGTAGATCTCTTTGCGCGCCTTCACGCCGTTAAAAACGCCTGTCTTGACGCTGACGCCGCCCGAGGGCATCACCGCGGGGGCCAGTCCCTTCTTGTAGCGTTCCGCGGCATACTCGCCAAGCTCCGGGTTGGAGCCGCCGGGGATGAAGATCATATCGGATGGCTGAAGCTTGGTTTGAAGAAAAATGAAGTCTGTGATGTCTTCAATGATCCTCATTCAAACAGCCTCCTTTCAACAAACGCAAAAAAGTCAACCACGGTGATAAATCCTGTCAAGCTCAGGGGTAGGCTTTCCCTGCTCGTCATACACCACCAGCGGCGGCAGGCAATGGAGGGCGGGCCGCGCGTCCTTCACGCCCTCCAAAAGGACTAGGTGCGGCGGCCTTTCCACACTGGAATGCACCATGCGCAGCCGTTTGGGCTCGATCTTTTCAATGCGCATCGCATCCATCAATTCCAGAAGCCGGGCTGCTGGAAAGACAACAGAGAATCGCCCGCCATTTTTCAAAAGAAGTTTTGCCGCATAGATCACTTCCACAAGGGTGCATCCCCCTTCATGCCTGGCCAGGTGTAACTCCTCCCTGGGGTTTTTGAGGGAACTACCCTCCCGACCATAGGGCGGATTGCACACCACCAGGTCATACTTCCCCCGGGTCAGGAAGTCCGGCGCTCGGCGCAGATCCTCATGATGGATTTTGATCCTGTGTTCCAGATGGTTCATGGCAACGCTTCTTGAAGCCATATCCGCCATATCCTGCTGAATCTCAATCCCATCGATTTGGGCTCTTTCAGCACGCCCTGCAATCAAAAGAGGAAGGATGCCTGTGCCCGTGCCCAGATCTGCCACCCGGCCGGAGGGCCGGGCGTGGCAGAAGTCGGACAGGAGCACGGCATCCATGCCGAAACGGAACGCTTTGGGGTTCTGTATGATCTTAAGGTTTGAAAACTGCAGGTCATCCACCCGCTCACCGGGTTTAAGCCACTGCGTATCCTCCACGGTCACACCTCCGGGGGGAATATGAGGTATTTGGTCATGCAATAGCCCTCCTGCTCCTGATACAAAACCTTGCACCAGGTATCGCCCAGCATGAGCACTTTAAGGCTTTCCCCCTTGGGCATTTCCAGAAGGACAGTAGATGTTTCGCTGCACTCGGTACGCAGATTCAGCGTGTCGTTGTCCGGGTTGATCGTTGCAATCAGTTCTTCTTCCACTTCCACAAGGGTAGGATCAAGCACAGGCTCGGCAGGCGGCGCGCTTTGCGGCGTTTGCGGTGATGCAGGGGCTGCTGCGGCCAGTTCCGCTGGCTTGGTAAATGTAAGGTACTGGGTCATCACATAGCCGCTGACCCCATTGTAGGAGATCTGGGACCAGGTACTGCCCTTGGAATATACAGTCACCTGGGCCAGCCTGGGTACCGTGCCAAGCTTGTTGGCGCTGCTTTCAGGCTTGGCACGGAGATTCAAAGAGCCGGTATCCGTGAGTACCCAGGCCTTTTGACTTGAACCGGACGTGTTGGGCGGAGTCCCTTCAAAGGCGAGGTACTCTGTTAATACATACCCAGTCTTGCCGCCGTAGGTGACCTTGCACCACTGACTGCCCTTTTCTTTCAGAGTCACAACGCTGTATTGGGGAATGGTGATCAGCACCGTGCTGCCGGACTGGGTGCTCTGGCGAAGGTTCAATGAGCCGCTCTTAGTGTTCACCCAGGCGGTACCGGATGTGGGCGCCGGAGTTGGCGTAGGCGTGGGTGTGGGCGTAGCCGTAGCCGTCCCCGTAGGTGTAGCGGAAGAGGAAGGTTTGGGCGTAGCAGTAGCGCTTGCAAAGCGCAGATAAGTGGTCATGACATAGCCCGTTTTCCCGCCATACGATACCTTGCACCAGGTAGACCCCTTCGACAGCACCGTCACCTGCGCGTTTTGAGGAATGCGCAGGATAATGGTCGCGGTTGATTTGCCGTCCTTGCGCATGTTCAGTGAGCCGGAGGTGGTGTTCACGTAGGCGACGTTGGACGCTGGCGTGGGGCTAGGCGTTGGAGTCGGTGTTACTGTAGGCGTAGGCGTGGGTGTAGGCGTAGGAGTGGGCGTCGCCGCGCCCTGGCTGGGTGAAGCAGAGGGCTTTGGCGTGGGCGTTGCTTCCGACAAGAAGGTCAGATATTTCGTCATCACGAAGCCCGTTTTGCCTTCATAGGTGACCTGGGTCCAGTCCCCGCTTTTCTTGACTACCGTCACGATGGCGTTTTGCGGAATCGTGCGGATAACCACCGCGCCGGAGGACGCGGTCTTTCGCATATTCAAAGTCCCGGAGGAAGTGGTTACCTTGGCTCGTGATACGGCTGGAGTGGGAGTAGGAGTCGGAGTCGGCGCCGGCGTGGCTGTGGGCGCAGGCGTTTGCCCGGCGGCCAGGAAGGTCAGGTATTCTGTCATCACAAACCCGTCATAGCCGGCGTACTTGACACGGCTCCAGGTACTGCCCTTGCTTACGACCTCGATCACGGTGTTGCGCGGGATGGTGCACAGGATTGCGCTGCCAGATTTGCCCTGAGTGCGCATGTTCAGTGATCCAGAAGTGGTTGTCACCTTGGCGTACAGCACTTGGGCCGGGGGGGGTGTTTCTCCCCCATTATCGTCCGTAAACAGGAGATACTGGGTCATCACATAGCCGCTGATACCGCTATAACGTACGGCGCACCAGGTAGTGCCCTTCTGGGTCACGATCACACTATCCCCTTTGGGGATCTCCAGCAGGATCTCCGCATCCTGGCTGGCCGTCTTGCGAAGGTTCAGCGTGCCGTTGTCAGGATTGGCCACAGCCTCTACTTCCCCATCACCCAGCGGCGGTTCTTCAGTGGGCGTTTCCCCTGGCTGCCCGGTCAGAGTGAGGTAATCGGCAAGGATATAGCCGGTGGTGCCCTGATATTTTACCTTGCACCATACGCCGTCATCGCTGAGCACCGTCACATTCGTTCCGTGGGGCAACTTGGCCAATACCGTGGCGCTGGTGGAAGCCGAAGACCTGAGGTTCACTGTGCCGGAGCCGCCTTCGATGGTCACAGTCGCGCCATTGCTTGATGGATCGGCCGTACTGCCGGGGTAACTGGAGGAGAACTTCAAAAAGTCGGTGGATGCGTAGGCAATGATGGCTCCGTATTGAACGTAAGCCCATTGGCTGGTCTTTGAAAAGACCGACAGAACCGCACCTGTGGGCGCCGTGCCCACAACAGAAGCGGTGGCATTGCCCGAAGAGCGCAGGTTCAGGTAATTGGTGGCGGTCACGGTAGCGTATTCCGACACCTTAGTGGGAGTATTATCGGTAGTTTCGGGGGCCGTGCCTGAAATGGACAGCGCGCTTACCTGCACATAGCCGCTGATATTGCCGTACTGGATGAACGCCCAGTCGCCTTTTACCGCCCAGACCTTTACGGGAACGCCGTGGGGAACTGTACCCAGGATCGCGCCAGAAGTACTTGCCTTATCACGGATACCAAGCAGGCCGGAAGCATCCACCAGGTGTACGATGGCAGAGGCGGGAGCAGACCCGCTATCGGCCAGATCTGCGGGCGTCTCCACAGTCGTTTCCTCCTCAGGCGTGCCGCCGGAAGAGATAGCGCTCAAAATCGTGTTGGTGAAGTTGTGCTGCACTCGTTTGCAGCCTTCAAAGTAAAAGCCTACGATCTCGTCATAGGTGTAGCCCAGGCGGCCCATTTGCATGGCGCCACGCTGGCTAAGGCCCGCGCCATGGCCATAGCGCCGGGCGGTCAGAATAAAGTTGCTGCCTGATTTGGTCACTGTCCACAATTCGTTTTTGGAAGAGCTGATGCTAAGCCCCAGCATTCCTTCCAGATCGCCAAAGATATCGCAGGTCACCGTAACCCCTACTTCTACTGTAGCCCCGGCGGTGTTCTTGGTGCGCACCTTCAGGCCAAAGTCCATGAGGGTATACAAGCGGCTGGGATCGGGGTACTTGGGCGTATGTGGTGTGATGCTGTTGATTGTAAGCACCGTCACCACGGAACTGGCGCTTTGATAGCCCAGGGCCTTCACTGCTGCGGCAGCCTTGGCATTGAGCAGCGTCTTCAGGGAAGCATTCTGGCTGCCGCTTTGTGCATCGCCGTAGATTGTGGCGGTTACTTTTCTGGAATCGGGGTTGGCCAGGTCAAAGGGGTCATCCTTCACTTTTAGGTACGGATAGCCAGATCCGCCCCAGATGTTTTTGGTTGCTTCAATCTGGCCGCCGTTGGAGGCAGTGTAATACGTGCCTGTCAGGCTGGAGCCATTCATTAGCACAATGCCCTTTGTGGCGTCCACAGCCGCTTTGCAGTTGGCGCTCCCGGAAGGAGTGCCGTAATAAACCTGGTCGTTAGTGGTATCGACCACGTCATAAATAGAGCCGGTGCGGCTCTGCATGGCTCTTAAGGTGTATGTCCTGGCTGCCAGGGCCTGGGCTTTGAGAGCCTCCAGGTGGGCGCTGTTACCCATCTCATAGGGCACCACGCCATAAAGGTAGCTTTCAATATAAATATAGGCGATGGTGTACAGCTTGTAACCGGTGCTCGCCTTATCCACAATAAAACGGATATCCCCCGGATAGGGGTTGCTTGGCATATTCGACTGGGCGATCAGGATGCCGTTGGAGCCGCTGGTGTTGTGGCGGCGCAGCGCGAATTGGCTGCCCATGTCGGTGGTGGTCCCGTTGCGGGTCAGGGTCAATTTGCCCGTGCTGCTGGTAAAATTCACGGTAAGGGCTTCCCCGTTAGTCAAAGCCTGGTTCATATTGCCGTTGATGCTGTAGCTGCCAGCCACGGTCAAATTCAGCTTGCTTGGGTTGCCCAGGGAAGAAAGGTAGACACGCACCATGCCGTTGGTGGAGCTTTTAAGCGTGGTGAGCGGTGCGGAAACAACTTTTACATTGATATCAGAGGCGGCGGCGCTGCCTGCCGCCAGAAAAAGTAAGCTGATAATGGCGATAAAAAAGCATAAATATCGGAGCTTGGTACGGTTTTTTTCTTGGGTAGTCATGCAGTCTTCCTCCTTCAGGCCCTGGAGTATTTTATGGCCCGATTTGGCAACTTGCGCCTGTCATCCCGCGGACCTTCTCGTGTATCAGAAAATCCATAGAAATTTCATACTTTTGTAACTTATAATATTGTAGCATACAAACCCTTCCTTGTCTAGCTAAGAATAGAAAAAAGTATCCAATAAATAAGAAAACCCCTTGCCAAATTGGCAAGGGGGATGCATCAAAACGTGTGGACAGCTTCTTTTTATATGTTTACGCCTGAGAAGGAGCGGCCACGGGGCAGACATCGGCGCAAGCGCCGCAATCGATGCATTTATCCGCATCGATTACATACTTACCATCGCCTTCAGAAATCGCCTGCACGGGGCATTCGGGTTCACAGGCGCCGCAGCTGATGCATTCGTCGGAAATTTTGTATGCCATGTGGTGAATTCACCTCCTTATATGGATCAAATGACACGTAGAAACTAAAGCCGTACCTTGAATATCATAACACTTTGGAATGCCGATTGCAAGTCAAAACGGATGAAGGGGGAAGATTTAAAAGGTATTTATTGTTCTTCGTCTGAAGAAGATTCAGCCTCATCCTCTGTCGCGGCGGGAGCTTCCTCCTCCAGATCGGGGAAAATCAGCGTATCATCTTCCTCTTCGGAGATCAATTCCAGATCGTCGTCCTCATCGCCGGCCTGGTAAAGCTCCTGCTCCAGGGAATCGTCGGGATTCGCGGCCGCGCGCATAGCGCTGTCCACTGCACGGAGCCAGGGAGAGACAGGCTTGGCTTCTTGCTTGGCCTCTTCTTCCTTTGCGCTTCCGGAATCGGCCTCTTTGGGCGCGGGCCTCTCCCGCCTTGGCATACGGACAACGTTTGCGGTCCCCTCTTCCCTGGGCGCGGCAGCAGCCGCTTCCCCGGCGGGAGAAGGCGTAGCCCGCTGCACATCCGCCATGGCGTAATCTTTCAGCTCGCTAGAATCGCCCTTCTGGACACGGACGCGCACCGTTTCCTTGATCACGTTAATATCCCACACCACGCCGCGCCCATCGGGCACAATGACTTCCTTGCCGATCTTGGGCATATGCTTGCGGGTCTGCTCATAGTTGTCCTGCTCGTACTTTAGGCAGCACATGAGCCGGCCGCACACGCCGGAGATCTTGGTGGGATTTAAGGAAAGGTTCTGCTCCTTGGCCATCTTGATGGACACGGGCTGGAAATCCCCCAGGAAGGTGCCGCAGCAGATGGGCCGCCCACAGGGGCCCAAGCCGCCCAGCATCTTGGCTTCATCCCGGACGCCGATTTGCCTTAGCTCTATGCGCGTCTTGAACACGGACGCCAGATCCTTGACCAGGGAACGGAAATCCACCCGGCCGTTGGCAGTAAAATAGAACAGTATTTTGGAATTGTCGAAGGTATATTCCACGCTGACCAGCTTCATGTCCAGCTTATGCTCCGTAATCTTGCGCTGGCAGACGGAATAGGCTTCCTTTTCGTTTTTGTCATTGTCCCGGGCATGCTGGATATCCTCCGCGCTGGCCACGCGGATCACCTGCTTTAAGGGCGCGATGATTTGATCATCATCTATTTCCCGAACGCCCGTGACAACTTCCCCAAACTCCACGCCACGGGCCGTTTCCACGATTACATAATCCCCGGCAGAAGGCCATAACGCGCCGGGATGAAAAAAATACAACTTGCCCGCGTTTTTGAAGCGGACACCGATTACTGTTGCCATGTCCCAAATTCCTCCGTTATTTTGAGCAGCAGTTCTTCCACAACCGCCTGCCAGCTGACCTGGCTCGCTTTCAACCGCCTTGCGGCAAAGACCGCCTCCATCATCCTTTGCAGGGACTGGATGGGGGCCGTTTCCCCCGCACGGCGCCAACGAGGCGGAAAATCATCAAGTGCCTGAGTGCCGTATTGCTTCAACCGTACCAACAGCACCATCCGCAGAAGGTTTTCCAAAGTGCCCAGAAAATTCTCCGCCTGATCTTTTTCATCCTTCATGGCACTGCTGATGGGAAAGACATCCCCGGGCCCCTGCATGGAAAAAACCGTATTGAGAATGTTTGTTCTTATTTCTCCGTACCTTGGTTCCTTCCACATTTGAAGCGCCAGGCCGATGCTGCCACCGCTTAAGAGCGCAAGCTCCTGGGTCCGCTCTGCGGGTACGCCGCTTTCCAGCAGTAGGGGCTTCATTTCCTCCTGCGTCCAGGGAGGGACGGGCTTTACCCGGCACCTGGATACGATGGTGGGCAGCAGTGCAGAAACATCCTCTGCTATCAAAAAAAAGACTGTTTCCCCCACCGGTTCTTCCAATGTTTTCAGCAGGCAGTTTTGCGCCTGAGCCGTCATCTTTTCTGCTCGCTCGATGAGGATGGCACGCCGCCCGCCTTCATAGGTATGCTCACCAGTCAGGCGCACTGCCTCACGAATGAGGTCCACGCCAATGGTTTTTTCGCCTGGGATGCGCAGCACATCCGGGTGCGTGCCATCCAGAAATCTGACACATTGCGGGCAGGCACCGCAGGGCCTTTGTTCACCCATGCAAAGGGTGGCTCGTGCGCACAGATTCGCCAGCGTTTTTTTTCCGACGCCCCGGGGCCCGGTAAACA
>JAEWAH010000298.1 GCA_023391725.1 Bacillota bacterium
TGTGCCTTTTTCTGCTGCCTAAGCTGTGTGAAAAAGAACAGCCCTACCACCACCGATACCAGCAATTGTATGCCCAGGAGCACAAAATTCACCAAAGAAAAGACCTCCCCTTGTCCTGTTTCTAGGCATTAGCATGCTAAAAAGAAGGGGCAGGCATGTGTGGGAGTGGTTGGACTTGCGACCATTTCCAATCAAAACTGTAAATCGCAACCATATTGAAATGGTGCTGTTTGAAGGTAAGTCCCGCGCTTTTTCTTCAAATCTATATGTCCGTTTTAACTCTGTTCTCTCCTGGCAGAATCCTGCCAGAATCCTGCTGAATATGCACCCCTGCATACGTACAGCTTATTTACCGTTTACAAGGCCGCTCTATATTGAGGACCAGTTTGGAATCACGAAGTAATCTTTTTGTGGAATAATGAAGATCTGCGCCGCTTTGGGGATTGGGCGAGCAGGAGCATCGTGATGCAAATACACGCCTACCGAACCACCCCGGCGCTGCGCGCCACCCCTCCACGGGAGGGGAATTGGAGGAGCCGTCCCCGTGATTATGAGGCCACGCGGACGCTAGGCCTCTTTCCGGCGGATGGAGCAAGGAGGGCTTGCAAGCCTAGCTTGGATAAGGCAAGCGTATGACCTCCTTCAGTCGCCTGCGGGCGACAGCATTCCGCTGGCTCAATCGTCGCACTGGATCTCTGTGCTCCCATTGCTTGTTTCGCCAGTCTCCTTCGCCTCGCTTCATCCGCCGCAGGCGGCGCCTCTGCTTCGGAGCCTCCAGAGGGAGCCTTTGGGTTGGCTTCTTCCCGGAGGGAGCAACGAGGGGGCCGCAGCCACCTCGTTTGTAATCGTCTCCACCGGCTCCGCCGGTGGGGCGGGGGTTTGCGCTGTAGGGCGCGACGCCCTCGGCGCGCCGCATTCCTTACGCGATTTCCTGGCCGCAAACCAATCGCACTGGCCTTCCCATGCGGGCCGGTGCGTGGGCCAGGGTGAGGGGACGAAGTCCCCGAACCTGGAGCTATCAAATGGCGAAGCCATTTGGTAGCGGAACACCGGCCAAGCGCAGCGCAGGACGGTGCGTAGGCCTGCAAGGAAATCGTACAAAACTCGAAAAAGGACCCCTCCCGTTTCGTAGGAGCGGTCCTTTTTCGACTTATGATACGCTTGGTTCCGGCTGCGCCGCGGCGTCCGGTTCCGGAAGGGTCCGTTGGGTCCTGGGCTTGCGCTTGCGCGGCTCGCCCTCCACCAGCTTGGGCTTGGCCCCGGCCTTCACGGCATCGGCGGTAACCACACACTTGCTCACGTCGTTGCGCACGGGGAGTTCGAACATGGTATCCAGCATCACGTCTTCGATGATGGCGCGAAGGCCACGAGCGCCGCTCTTACGCTGGATGGCCTGCTGGGCGATGACCCGCAAAGCCTCTTCCTCAAACTCCAGAGCGATGCCGTCCAGTTCCATGAGCCTCACGTACTGCTTCACCAGCGCGTTGCGCGGCTCGGTAAGGATCTTCACTAAGGCTTCCTCATCCAGCTGATCCAGCGTGACCACGATGGGCAGCCGGCCCACGAATTCCGGGATCAGCCCATATTTGAGCAAGTCTTCCGGGCGGATCTGGCTGAGGATCCGGTTCATTTCGGGGTTGTCCCGGTTATGCAGCTCCGCGCCGAAGCCCACCGTCTTTTTGCCGATCCGGCTTTCGATAATGGGGGCAATGCCATCAAAGGCGCCGCCGCAGATGAACAGGATGTTGGTGGTATCAATCTGGATGAATTCCTGGTGGGGGTGCTTGCGGCCGCCTTGGGGCGGAACGCTGGCAACGGTGCCTTCCAGGATCTTAAGCAGCGCCTGCTGCACGCCTTCGCCGCTCACATCCCTGGTGATGGAGGGATTTTCACTCTTCCTGGCGATCTTGTCGATCTCATCGATATAGATGATGCCACGCTGGGCCGCCTGGATATCATAATCGGCATTCTGGATCAGGCGCAGAAGGATATTCTCCACATCCTCGCCCACGTAGCCCGCCTCGGTGAGACTGGTGGCGTCGGCGATGGCGAAGGGTACGTTCAAAATACGGGCCAGGGTCTGGGCCAGAAAAGTCTTGCCGCAGCCGGTGGGGCCCAGCATGAGGATATTGGATTTTTGCAGTTCCACATCGCCGCGTTTTTGCGGCGCATTGATGCGCTTGTAGTGGTTGTATACTGCCACCGCCAGCGAGCGCTTGGCCCGTTCCTGGCCTACCACGTACTCGTCCAGCACCTGCTTCATTTCTGTGGGCCGGGGGATCTCCGTGGCGGCGGGATCGCCAATCACAGCCAGGTCATCCGCGATGATTTCCTGGCACAAAAGGATGCACTCGTTGCAGATGTACACGTTGGGACCAGCCACCAAGCGGCGGACCTGCTCCTGGGTCTTGCCGCAAAAGCTGCACTTGTGCACCTTCTGCATGCGGGGGGTAAAATCATCCTTGGCCATTTTTTACCTCTATGCGCGGTTTGTCCGCGGCTGGTAGATCTCGTCGATGATACCGTAGTTCAATGCTTCCTGGGTACCCATAAAATAGTCCCGCTCCACGTCCTGAGCAAGCTTTTCCTGGGTCTGGCCGGTCATTTCGGCCATGAGGCGGATCATTTTCTTTTTTGTGTTGACCAGCCATTCGGCCCTAATGGCCACATCCGTGGCTTGGCCTTCCGCGCCGCCCAGGGGCTGATGGATCAATATCTCGCTGTTGGGCAGCGCCAGACGCTTGCCCTTTTGCCCGGCCATGAGCAAAAATGCGCCCATGGAAGCAGCCATGCCGATGCACACCGTGCGCACTGCGGGCTTGATATAATTCATGGTGTCAAAGATGGCCATCCCCGCCGTCACCGAGCCGCCCGGGCTGTTGATGTACAGGGAGATATCCGCGTCGGGGTTCTCCATCTCCAGAAACAGGTGCTGGGCCACCACGACGTTGGCCACATCGTCGTTGATAGGACCGCCCAGGAAAACGATGCGGTCCTTGAGCAGGCGGGAGTAAATGTCAAATGCGCGCTCTCCCCGATTGGATTGTTCAATGACCATTGGGATCAAACTCATGGTGCTTGCCTCCTTTTGGCAGCAAACGGCTGCCCCGATACTTTTGTATGGACGGACTTTCCAACGCTCTTTTGTGCCGCCCGGCCCGAAGTTGAATGCGGCGCTCCTGTATCATATGACTGGCCAGTAAAAATTATGCCTTGCGCTCAAACGCCAAAAACGCGGCGTTTGAGCGGGTTTTGCACGGTTTTTTGGCGATTCGCAAGCAGCTGTCAATCCTTAGAATCTTCGGCTTTGTCTTTTTTGGCTTTAGCCGTTTTGGCCGTTTTGCGGGCTTTGGATTCTTCCTGCTCCTCGTGGTCTTCGTGGTCATGGTCGTGGCCGTCATGATGGTGATGATGGCCCTCTTCCTTGACAAAGGTGGCCGTGGACTTTAACAGCTCGATTACCTTCATGATGCCGGCGGTGTCCTTGATGTATTCCTTCTGCCGGTCGGTAAGCTTTTCGGCAAAGGCCTTTTCATCCTGGCCGGAGCGCTTGGCCTGCTGAGCCACCTGCGCGTCGATCTCCTCCTGCGTGGGCTCGATCTTTTCCGCCTTGCGGATAGCGTCCAGCACCAGCTCGGACTTCACGCGGCTTTCGGCCTCGTTCTTGTACATATCCCGAAGCTGCTGGGCAGTCTGCCCGGTATACTTCAGGTAATCTTCCATTTTGAGACCCTGGTAGGCCATGCGCAGCTGCATTTCCCGCATGATCTGGTCCAGTTGTTCCTCGATCATGGGCGGGGGCACATCCAGCGTGGCGTTTTCCACAGCCTTCTCCACCAGCGCGTTTTCGATCTCGCTATCCAGCGAGCTTTGCGCTTCTGCTTCCAGCTTCTTGCGCTTGTCGGCCTCGTAAGCGGCAAAGGTATCGAATTCGCTGACGTCCATGGCGAAATCGTCATCCAGTTCGGGCAGTTCCTTCTTCTGGATGCCGTTCACTTTCACATGGAACACGGCGGCCTTTCCGGCCAGTTCCTCGGAATGATATTCCGTGGGGAAGGTGACGGAAAGATCCTTTTCCTCGCCGATGGCCAAACCCACCATCTGCTCCTCAAAGCCCGGGATGAAATGGCCCGAGCCGATGACAAGCGTCTGATTCTGCGCGGTGCCGCCGGCAAAGGCTACGCCGTCCACAGAGCCAGCATAGTCCAGCGTTACGGTATCCCCTTGCTCAACGGGCCGGTCGGTCACGTCGATCAGGCGGGAGGTGCGCTCCCGGTCCTGCTCGATTTGAGCCTTGACCATCTCATCGGTGACGGGGTGCTCATGGGTGGGGACGGTGAGGTTCTTGTAATCCCCCAGCGTGACTTCGGGCTGAACGTACACCTCACAGCTAAACTGCAACTCTTTGCCCGTGCCGATCTGGTCGATATCCACCGAGGGTTGGTCAACCGGCAACAAATCGTTTTCCTTTACCGCAGCCTGATAGGCATCTGGAAAGAGAAGATCAAAAGCATCATCATAGAATACGCCTTCGCCGTACATGTTCTCTATCAGCTTGCGGGGCGCTTTGCCCTGGCGGAATCCCGGAACGTTGATGCGGCCCCGGTTTTTGATGTACGATTTTTGCATCGCCTCGTCAAACGCCTCTGCGGGAATCTGGAAAGAGATCTTGACTTTGTTGCTGGTCAGCTTCTGGACGGTATGGCTCATTGATAAATCCTCCTGCCTATCTCACGGGCATGCACCCGCGCGCCCGCAGGGGCGCTGACTTGTAGTGTAGCACATAAAGGCACCCATGCGCAACATCCGATGATCTGAAAGTTCCTTTTTTTATGGAAATGGGCGGATTGCGCACTTTTCTCACGTCTGCCATACACCCTTTTTTTTAAGGCGCATAAGATAAAGCAGAATTTATGGAAAGGAGACAATCTATGAATCTAAGCAATGGCACCACAACCCCCAGCGGACGTACATGCGCCTTTGAATACACCGTCAAACGCGGCGACAGCTTCTACCTGATCAGCAAGAGGCTGGGTGTATCCCTTCGGGACCTGCTGGCGGCCAACCCCAACTTCAACCCTGCCCGGCTGATGGTGGGCGACGTACTGTGCATCCCCTTGGCCCAGCAAGGCACGCAGCCACCCATCCAGAAGCCTGTGGAGACGCCCCCCGCCCAAACGCAGCCTGAAGAAGAAGTGCCCGAAGAGATACCTGAGGAGATGCCCGAAAAACCTGTGAAGATGCCCGAAAAGCCCGTGGAGATACCGCCACCTGTGGTGACACCGCCACCTGAGGAGACACCGCCGCCTGTGGAGACGCCCCCCGAGGAAACGCTGCCTGAAGAAGAGGTGCCCGCCTTTACATGCCCCCTGGAGGAGCGCCACACCGTTCAGCCGGGCCAGACTGCTGGGGATTTCCAGGTAGCCAATGGGATCAACCGCTTCACCTTGGAGATTGCAAACCCTGATGTGGACCTTGAAAACCTTGTAGCCGGCCAGGTGATATGCGTACCGACATTGAACCAGGCCTGCCCGATGCCTACATCCTACATCCTGCAATGCGACGATACCCTGGAATCGGTGGCGGCAAAGTTCAACGTAACTGTAGACGCCCTGCTCCGGGTCAACCCCTGCCTGTCCCCGTCCGATTTCGTGCCCTGCATGTGTGTCAATATCCCAAGGGCATAATATCGGTAAAGTAAAATACTCTTCTGGAATTTTATACACATATAAGGCGGCCGTGAAACTTCATGGCCGCCTTAAACATATAAAACTCTCCCCAGGGGATATGCGGCACCGCAAAGCCGTGACGGAAGGGTGCCCGCCGCACAAAACGCTGCGCTGTGATGATGCCCTTCCCCTCCATTACCGGTTCCTCTATGCACTATCATTATGCTATAACGCTTGCTTCTGCGTAAAATGACAATCAACGGCATTTGAGTATTTCATGCATTTTGTCAAGCGCCTGTGCACTTCCTTGAAACGCTGGCCATGTGTCAATCCCATCGCCATCTTTTCGAGGGATAATATGCATATGAAAATGCGGGACGGATTGCTGCGCGGCTTTTCCGCTTGCGTTAAGCAAATTCACTCCCTGATATCCGCAATGATCTGCATAATGCTTTGAAACGCGCTTCACCGACGCCATCAAACGGGATAATGTTTCATCATCGCAATCAAGTATGCTCTCTACATGCTTTTTGGGTATGACAAGCGTATGCCCGTCTACGTCATTTGCAATATCCAAAAAGGCAAGCGTGTATTCATCTTCAAATATTTTGCGGCTTGCCACCTCGCCATTGACTATACTGCAAAAAATACAGCTCACATTTTACCTCATACAAATTCCTGGTCGTTGATTGTGCTATCGTACATAGGGGCGACGCCCACATCGGGCCGACAAACGGGGCGATGAGGCATCGCCCCCTACGAAGGTTACCGCCAGCCTGACCATGATCATTACTCGATCAGCCCTTCGCTTCTGGATCGTTCCAAAGACTGTTCGATGGACGCCTCCAATTCCTTTTCCACAGCGTAGTAGGCGGCGATTTTGAAAAGCTCAACTATGGACTGGCGCAGCTCATTGGCTAATTTTTCTTTGCTTGGCTCGCCGTATTTTTGCCGCTTGATGCCCGAATCCTCCCAATGGTTGACCTCCTTGGCCACCTCGCCGCATTCCTCCAGCAGGCGCGTCGCCATCTGGAAAGGCTCCACGCCTTTAGGGAACCGCTTGTTGGATGCCTCTACTATCTTGTAGAACCTATCCATTGGCCTGCCTCCTTTTCAATATGCCGTTCACCCGCTCGGTGCACAGGACCACTGCGGAACCAGCCGCCAGCAGGAACCAGGGATAGATGCCGATACCGAACCAGTTGGCGATCTGCCCCAGCACCGCGGGCGCCAGCGTGCTACCCACGTAGGCCGAGGCCATTTGGATGCCGATGAGTTCCTGGGCGCGCTCGGGCCCAAATCGAATGGGCGTCTCATGGAGCAGTGCGGGGAAAATAGGCGCGCAGCCCAGCCCCATCAGCGCCATGCCACAAGCCGCTCCCTCCCCCGGCAAAAACAAAAGCAGCGCCCCGGCCAGCATAAGGCCTCCACCCAGGCGGATCATTTGCTTGCCCGTCAGGCGGAAAGTCAAGAATCCGGCCAGGAAACGCCCCAAAGTGATCCCGCCGTAAAAAAGGCTCGCCCAGAAGGCTGCCCGGGCCGGGAGAAGGCCCTTTACGCCCACCAGAAAGCTGGCGCACCAAAGCCCAGCGCCGACTTCCAGGCTGCAATACAGAAAGAAGGTGGCAAGCGTCCATCTCACGGCGGGAATCTTCAAGATCCCCTCGCGCCGGGAAGTTCCCGCTTCGCCCGCCTGCTGGCCTTCCTCCTTGCGCCACAGGGGCAGCGAAAAGAGGAGCAGCGCGAACAGCCCGAACTGGATCAGGGAGACCGTGCGGTAGCCGCCCTGCCAATAGTTGTTTTGGCTCACGAAGGCGCCCATGATCGCCGGGCCTATGGTGGCCCCGATGCCCCAGAAGCAGTGCAGCCAGTTCATATGCCGCGCCTTGTAGTTTTTTGCCACATAGGCGTTGAGCCCAGCGTCCACCGATCCGGCGCCCAGGCCCAAAGGCAAAGCCAAAAGGTACAGCCAGCCCGGCGCGGGGGCGAAGGAGAAGCCCAGCAAGGCGCAGGCAGTCATCAAAACGCTCACCGTCGTGACACGGCCCGTTCCGAACCGTTTGAGTACCCGTGCGCTGAGCAGGCTGGACAGGACCGTGCCCGCGGCGATCACCAGGCCGATGCTCCCTGCCTGCCCCAGCGGCGCGTTCCACTGCAAACGCATGGCGGGCCAGGCGGCCCCCAGCATGGAATCGGGCAGGCCGAGACTGATAAAGGCCATATAGATCAAAACTAAAAAGAATACGGTCATACGTTTTCCTCCCCGGCAAATCTTTGGGCCAGCCGTTCCACATGGCGCCTTGCCATTCTCTCTCCCAGGGCGGCCTCCTCCGGCGTAAGGGGCGCATCCCCCATCAGCCCCATGAACTGGCTCACCTTCAGGCCCAGCGCGTCCTGCATATCCATATCGCTGCCCCCGGGGCTCACCAGATAATAGCATAGGAGGGAATCTTCCTGGCCGATGCGGTGGGCCCGGTCCTCCGCCTGGCTGTGGACCGCGGGGGACCAATCCAGCTCCCCGAAGACAACGCAGCTGGCCCTTTGCAGGTTCAGCCCGGAAGCCGCCCGCAGGGAGATGCAGCAAAGGTCCGTGCGCTCCTCCATAAAGCGCTTGACTGAGGCTTCTTTTTGAATCGCCGTCTCCCGGCCGGTGATAAAGGCGGGCGAGAAGGCCTTCAATTCCTTTTTGTAGGCGTCCATCACATTGTGATGGTGGGCAAAGAGAAGCACCTTCTCCCCGGCCTCCAGAAGCGCCCGCACGAACTGGCACACAAACGGCGCCTTGGCAAGCCCCGTGGCCTGCCGCTCCTCCCGGGAGATCTGTTCTTCCAATATCGTCCGCTGAGAAATAGTCAAGCTTTCATCGCTTTTCCAGTGGAGCAGCTTTTCCAAAACCGGCTGCAAAAGCTGGCGGTAGACCTTGTCGTCCGCGTCGATCTCCTGCACAAGCCGCCGCTTGGGAGGCAGCTCTGGCAGCACCTCTTTTTTGGTGCGGCGCATCATCAGCCCTTCCCGGCGCAGATGATCACCCAGCAGGTCGGGCTTTAATACGATGTTGTTGCCGTAGCCGTAGCACCACTCCCGGGAAAAGCTCTCCCAATCTCCTAAAAAGTGAAAATCCAGGATATTCACCACGTTCCAAATTTCTCCGCCCCGGTTGTAGATGGGCGTACCGCTCAGGCCCACCGCCTTGTCCACGGCGGAGGAGAGCAGGCTGGCCGCAGAATACTTTTCCGTGCCCCCGTGGCGCAGTTCCTGGATCTCATCGAAGATCACCGCCCCAAACGGGAATTCGGGCAACTCTTTTTTCCAGCCCCGAAGCAGCAGATAATGCATGAGGTAGATATCCGCGGGAGGAAGCTCGTAAGGTTTTAAGCCCTTCACCACGTGTATCCTGGGCGTTTGCCCTTTGATCCGAAGGAAGCGGCTGATCTCCGCCTCCCAGTTGCGTATCAGGTGCGCCGGAGGCACGATGAGGGCGGGGAACGTTTGCGTGGTGGCCAGCCAGGCCAAGGCCTGCACCGTTTTGCCAAGGCCCATCTCATCCGCCAGCAAGGCCCGGTCGCTTCGCAAAAGAAATGCCAGGCCCCGCTCCTGAAAAGGCAGCAGCGACCCCACAAAATCCGCCTCGGGGGGCTTGGCGCTTTCCGGCAAAAACTTTGCCGCTTCCCTGCGCAAGGCGTACGTACGGGCGTCACGAAGAGCATCCTGCCAGCGCTTTTCATCCTGGGGCTTGATGGCTAATGGATAGCGCAGCATCAGCCAGTGAAGCTCCCCCACCACCCTTCTGTGGGCGGTGAACCGGGCTTCCCCCCGGCCATGGCCCGCGCTGCCGGGGAACAGCCTCTTGGCCAGCTCCGTGACGCAGGGTTCTCCTTTGATGACCCAGCAGCGGCTGCGGCTGTTGTAGGAAAGGGTACCATATAAATGCCCGTCTGTTTCCACGGACCGCAAATAAGCAGGCAAGCCTGCCTGCTCCATGACCTCTATATCGTTCTCCTGCGGTTTTATCACAGTGCGATCCCCCACATCCGGTTGACGGAAAGCGTTACGCAGATTTTGCCTCCCACGCTCGGGGGCAGATCCGCCGCCCGCTCCACCAGCACCACCAGCGACATAACCTGCTGGCTTCCGGCATACCCTTCCAGCTGGCGCAAAAGGCGCTTGCGCTCGGGCCTGCCCTTTTTCACTTCAATGCCAACGCCTTCCGCCAGAAAATCGATGCGGCAGCGGGGCAGCAAACGCGCCTCATGGACAAAAGGGATGCCCGCATCCGAAAGCGCCTTGGCCGCCAGGTCATGCAGATCATATTCCCCGGGGCAGAAAGGCGCCCGCAGGCGGCTTAGCGCCTCAATGACCTTTGCAAGGCTGTCTTCCATGAGCTTCCTCCGCATATATCATGGATGTATTGTATCACGCCGCCTTCTTACAAGCAATTCTCGCGTAATTCCAAAGAAAATGGAAAAGCAGTGTAACAATTAGCGAAATCCCTCTTCCACCTCTCTTTCGGGTTGCAAAAGGCCGTCATTTTTTGTATCATGGAATCATTGATGCCTGTATACACCGAAGGGGGACTCCCATGAAACGGCTCCGCACAGCCTTTACAGGGCTATATTGCCTGCTTTTGATACTTCTCCCCTACGCCGCCTTTTCGGAGTCCACCCTCGCCTGGGTGGACCCGCCGACTTCGGTCCGCCCCGGAAAGGCTGTTTTTTTGAGCTTTTCCGCAACCGTCCCTGGCAGCGCTGATGTTTTACTCAAGGATGCGTCCGGGAATACCGTGGCCGTTCTGGCAGAGGACTTTTCCGCCAAGACAGGGCGCAACAATTTCAGCTGGGATGGCAAAGCGCAGGGGCAGGATCTTGCCGCCGGCACTTACACGCTGGAAGTTGTCCAAGGCGCTGTTACAGCCTCGGCAAAGGTAACAGTAGGCGATCCCGGCCCCGGCTTTTTGAGCATCGTTCCCAGCGACGATCACCTGGTACCGGGAGAAGAATGGTCTTTGCAGGTGGAAACAAACGTCCAGGCCACAGTGACCATGACGGTGAAATATGGCCCCAGCAATGCCCCTTTATATGAGGCGCTTCTGCCCGCGGGTGTCCACGACATTCCCTGGGAAGGCGTGGTGGATGGGCAGGCTCTCCCGCCCGGAGACTGTGTGATTGCCCTTACGCTCACCGATGAAAGCGGTTTTTCTTCCAATGAGGAACAGTTCACCCTCACCATTGACGCGCCGCAAGCCGCGGCTGCCGCCACGCCTCAAATCATTACTGCCACCCGAGATTCCCGCGACGCCAAATCCCCCGCTGACTTCAGCGCCTACACCTGCGATCACGAAACCTGCTTTTTCAAGCTGCCCATGGGCATAATGGACGAGGCCGCCATCTGGAAAGCCATGATGCAGCCCATGACCGTGGTCAAGGGCGAGCAGCGGCAGGTGGTAAAGGTCTATTCCGAACCAAATGAGGATTCCACCGCCGTGGGGGAAGTGACCTGCACTTCCCAGGGCCTGCAC
>JAEWAH010000303.1 GCA_023391725.1 Bacillota bacterium
AATCCGGCGGAGCGCTGATACAGCATGACGGCCAAACGGCCGGCGCTTTTTTGCACATGCGTTGACGCACCCGCAGGCTGGCCGCTTGATGGTGCGATTTTTTTCATCCCGGTTTCTTTTTTCGCAAAAAGCATAGGATAGGATTGAGGTGTTTTCGATGGCAGGGTATCGGGTCGGTATCGTGGGCGCAACGGGCATGGTAGGGCAAAGATTCGTTCAGCTTCTTCATGATCATCCCTGGTTTGAGATTACGGCGGTGGCGGCCAGCAGCCGCAGCGCCGGGATGACCTACCGGGAGGCGGTCGCCGGCCGCTGGGCGTTTGACGCGCCCATCCCCGAGAACGTGGCGAACATGATCGTGCTGGACGCGGCTAAAATCGAAAAGGTTTCTTCCCTGGTGGACTTTATCTTCTGCGCTGTGGTCATGACCAAGGAAGAGACCCGCGCCCTGGAGGAAGCCTATGCAAGGACTGAAACCCCGGTGGTCAGCAACAACAGCGCCTGCCGTCTGCTTTCGGATGTGCCCATGATGGTGCCCGAGCTCAACTTCGCCCATGCTGCCATCATCGAAACCCAGAGAAGACGCCTTCAGACGAAGGTGGGCTTCATCGCCGTCAAGCCCAACTGCTCCATCCAGAGCTATGTTCCCGCACTGACGCCGCTTATGGATTTTGGTCCGGAGCGCGTGATCGCATGCACCTACCAGGCCATCAGCGGCGCGGGAAAGACCTTTGAGAGCTGGCCAGAAATGGTGGATAACGTAATCCCCTACATCGGCGGCGAGGATGAAAAAAGCGAACAGGAGCCGCTGAAGATCTGGGGCGGTCTTGCCCAGACCGACCTGGGACCGGTAGTGAAGCCTGCTTTGGCGCCGGTGATCAGCGCCCAGTGCATCCGCGTCCCCGTAACTGACGGGCATCTGGCGGCGGTGTCCGTAGCCTTCAAAAACAAACCCTCCCGTGAGGAGATCATCTCCCGCTGGGCAGGCTTTGAAACCGAGCCCCAGCGCCTTGGGCTTCCCAGCGCGCCCAAACCGTTTATGCAATACTTTGACGATCCCTCAAGACCTCAAACCAAGCTGGATCGTGACTTCCAAAAGGGGATGGGGGTCACCATCGGCCGGCTGCGGGAGGACCCGCTATTTCACTATAAATTTGTATGCCTCTCCCACAACACCATAAGGGGTGCGGCGGGAGGCGGCGTGCTCACGGCGGAATATTTGTGCAAAACGGGGTACATTCCCCGAAAATAGCTCCGCCGGGCGCGCCTGGAAGGAGAAAAAATGAAGACGGCGATTTTTCGCGGCAGCGGCGTAGCCCTTGTGACGCCCTTCACGAATGAAGGCATCGATGAAGATGCCCTGGATTCCTTGGTGGACTTCCAATTGGAAAACGGCACGGCGGCCATCATCGTCTGTGGCACCACCGGGGAGCCTTCCACCATGACCGAGCAGGAGAAGGAAGCAGCCATCGCAAGGGTCGTAAAACGGGTGGATGGCCGGGTGCCCGTTATTGCGGGGACCGGCGGCAACGACACCCGCAAGACCATCGCGGCGGCCCGGCGGGCCAAGGCCTTGGGCGCGGATGCGCAGCTGTGCGTTACGCCATACTATAACAAGACAACCCAGCACGGGCTGATCGCCCATTACACCGCCATCGCCGAGGATGGCAGTCTCCCGGTGCTGATCTACAACGTGCCTGCCCGCACGGGGCTTAACATGAAGCCGGAAACGCTCGCGGCCCTTTGCGGCCATGAAAACATCATCGCCATGAAGGAAGCCAGCGGCGATATCTCGCAGATGCTGGAGATGGTAAGGCTTTGTGGAGACAACATCGCCTTTTACTCGGGCAGTGATGACAATGTGGCCCCGCTGCTTTCCCTGGGCTTTCACGGAGTGATCTCCGTGGCGGCCAATATCATCCCGAAAAAGATGCACGATCTTACGGCGGCGTTTTTCAAGGGAGATTGGAAAGGCGCACTCAAGCATCAATTGGATGTGAACCCCCTGGTAGCGGCTCTTTTCTGCGAGGTGAGTCCGGTCCCGGTCAAGACAGCAATGGGGCTGATGGGGATGTGTTCGGATGAAGTGCGGCTCCCGCTGACGGGGATGGTTCCCGAGAATAAGGCGCGCCTTGCCAGGGAACTGAAGGCGTTGGGGCTAGTGTAAAGTAGAGCCTGCAGAAGGCTCCCAAAGGGCGATCGGAAAGCCCTTTGGTCGCGCCCGCAGGAGCGAAGTTCTTCCGATTACGGCGGCTACACCTCATCCGGCACTTCGTGCCACCTTCCACCAGAAGGGAAGGCAAGCAGGGGGGATAAGGGAATTCCCCTCCTGCGGAGGGGTGGCGCGCAGCGTCGGGGTGGTCTGTGGAGCGGCCCTGGTACACTGCCGGGATTGATCGTATTATTAACCACCCCGTCCGGCTTTGCCGTCCACCCCTCCAAGGAGGGGAATCGGGGAGGCGCTTCTCCTTCAGGATAATCAAGCAATTTCATCGCGGAGGAATTTTTCATGCGGATACTGCTCAGCGGCGCTTGCGGGCGCATGGGCCGGACGGTGGCGGAGGCCTGCCGGGAACGTGGGTTCTCCGTGGTGGCTGGGGTGGACGTGGCTTCTTTTAAGGAAGAGATGGGTTTCCCCATATTTCCTTCCTTTGAGGAAGTCAATATAAAGGCCGACGTGCTCATTGATTTCACCCGGCCCGAAACGCTGCCGGAACTTTTGAAATACGCCCTCAAAGAGAAGCTCCCGTCGGTGATCGCCACCACGGGCTTTAACGACGCGGACGAAAAACGGATCCTTGAGGCCACCAGGCAGATCCCCATTTTCCGCAGCGCCAACATGAGCCTGGGGGTCAACCTGTTAAAGCGCCTGATCGTCAAAGCCGCGCAGGTGCTGGGGGATCAGTTTGACGTGGAGATCGTGGAGCGCCATCACAACCGCAAGATCGATGCCCCCAGCGGCACAGCGTTGATGCTGTTTGAAGAATTGAACAAGACCTATCCCGGGGGCCGGGAGATGGTAGCCGGCAGAGAATCCCGCACCCAGGCCCGGTCGCCCCGGGAGATCGGCGTGCACGCGGTCAGGGGCGGGACGTTGGCCGGGACACATGAAGTGGGCTTTTACGGCGCCGGGGAATCGCTGATCTTCACCCACGCTGCCGAAAACAGGTCCGTGTTCGCTCAGGGAGCGCTGGCCGCCGCGGCTTATATCAAGGACAAGCCGCCTGGGCATTATGGCATGGACGATCTTATCAGCCAGATGCAGGACAAATAGAGGTATAAAAAGAGGGAGCGATCCATAACAGTGGAACGCTCCCTCTTTTGTATGTAGACTTTATTGCGCTGCTTATTTGGCGAGCGCTGTGAGAGCTGCGTTGATGGCGTTTACCAGAACGCTGGTAGCGATGTCATCGCCGGCAATGCCTTCAATGCCTTCGCCCGCTTTGAAGGGGCCAGCCTTACCCGCGAACTGCTCAATGAATTTCGCGGTGTCCACATGGGCGTCGGTGGCTACCGTCAGATTTGTGATCTTACTTTCCGCATCAACGGTGATCGCGATTTCCGCTGAGGTCCCATAGAGCGTTGTAAGCACAACGGCCTTTTGGAACACAGTCTGGGGGGCCGCCGCCTCGGCGGGCTTGGCAGCAGCTGCTTCCGCCGCGGTAACCTTGGCGGTCAGGTCAGTCACCTGAGCCTGGAGGGCGGCCTTATCGCTTTCCAGGGCGGTCACTTTATCGGCAGCGGCCTTGGCATCAGCCTGGGCGCTGGCAACCTGGTCGGAAAGCGTGGTCTTCTCGGTCACGGCAGCATCCTTTTCCTGGGTGGCTTTGTCCAGATTGGCCTGCTTGGCGGCGGCATCGGCCACGGCGGCATCCAGCTCGGTCTGCTTGGCGGTCAATTGGGCGGAAGCGTCGGCAGCGGCGGCTTGCGCGGCAGTAGAAGCCGCTTCCAGTTCAGCTTTTTCAGCCTTCAGATTCGTAAGTTCCTCCTGGGCAGCCTTAAAGTCGGCAGTCAGCTTGTCGGCATCCTGCTGCAGCGAGCTCTTCTGCAGAAGCAGGCTGAAGCTGAGCACCAGTGCTGCAATGAGCACGATACCCATCAAGATGGCAATTGTCTTTTGATTGCTGCGAGTCTTCTCGGTCATGTGCGCTCCTCCTTTTTTCTTGTACGGACAGTGCGCAAGCAACCGTTTTGGAACTTGCGCCGTTATTAGTAATCATACCATATATTTTCACAAAAGGAAACAGATTGTGGAAGATACATGCGATTTTTCCGACAGGAAAACGCATGCATCATTTTCTTGACGCTGGGCACTTTTTTACAGTATAATAGCCCATGTTCCCACGCACGAAAAGAGCAGACGCGCCCTTTTTGCCGGCGGGAAGACGGAGCGTAAATTCATGATTGAGGGGGCGGGCGTATGCGCGCGGGAGGACGGTTCTGCGTTCTTGCACTGTGCGTCGCCGGCCTTTTGATGTTGCTTCCCGCGCTGGTGGACAAGCCTGCGGCAAAGCAGGATCCTCCGGCCCCCCCAAAGGAATCTCCAGTGGCGGTGTTTTTGAAGCTTTCGGGCCCCGCAGATGTCCAGCCGGGGGATCAAAGCGCCCCTCAGCGCTTGGTACGCCACCGGGGAGAGGCGATACCTTTCAGGCGGGAGCCCAAACTGGCCCAAGCCAGAGCCGATCAAAACGGCAATCCCCTTTGCGGGGGCAGCTATATCCACTGCGTATACCGTGCTTTCAGACTTTGGGAAAGATCAGGCTAGCGGATGCGCGGATTCCATAGCGCCTACAATCCATACAGGAGGAAGAACGCTTCATGAAAAAGACGGATAAACAACGCGCACGCATAGGCGAAAAACCGGTAGCCCTCATAACCTTGGCGGTGCTGCTGGCCATTACCGTGTTTGTGGGCATCATCTCCATCACCGGCATGCCCTTGGACGCACGCGGACTGTACAAGCTCAAGGCCTGGGTGCCTTCCGCCCAGTGGCCCAGCGCCCTGCATTTGGGACAGGACTTAAACGGCGGCGCGTATGCCGAATACAAGGCGGCCCAGCAAAAGAGCGGCGGCACCAGCTTTGCCGAACAGCTTAAAACTACCGTGACCATTTTGCAAAACCGTCTGGCTGCCAGCGGTGTGCAAAGCGGTACGGTGGAGAACCTTGGGGGCGAAGGCGTCCGGATCACGATACCTGGCGTTACCAACCCCGGTGATATCTTCGAATACCTGACCGATCCTGCCAAGCTGGAGCTACTCAATCCCCAGGGCCAGGTGTTCCTGGATAACACCAACCTGGAAAGTGCCACCTATAACGACGATCCCAGCATCGACGGCTATGAGGTGGACCTCACCTTTGTCACGGCTGCCAGGAAGACCTATTCCGACATGGCCGCCACAGAGGAAGGCAAGAAACTGGCTGTGCGCTTGAACGGCACGGAACTGAGCGGCGCTTATGTGGTGCCCTCGACATCCGATACCACCGGTGCGGTGATCGCCAATATCGCCACCCAGGCGCAGGCTCAGGACCTGGCGGTCAAACTAAGCTCTGGCACGCTGCCCTTGACCCTTACCCAGCAGAGGCTGTATGTTCTCCCCGCTAGCTACAGCACTGGGGCTCTTTCCGCCTTTGTGACGGCGGCTGGCATCGGGCTCGCTATCGCGGCGCTGTTTCTTATCGTGCGCTACCGCCTGAGCGGGCTGATCGCTTGCTGGGCGCTGTTCCTTCAGATCGTCCTGCTGTTCTACCTGCTGGCGGTGACCACGGGCGCTAAATTGTCCCTTCCCGCCGTGGCGGGCCTTCTGCCGGCCATCGGCTTTAGTGTGACGGCCGCGATCCTGATCCTGGAGCGGTTGAGCGAAGAGGCTGGCCAGGGCCGCCCGATCAAGATCGCCCTTAGGCAAAGTCTCAAAACCACTTGGCCGATCCTTTTCGACTTTGCAGCCGTGACCTTTATCGCCTCCCTCGTGCTGCTGATCTTTGGCGCGGATGTGTACAAAGGGCTTGGGGCGGTGCTGTTCTTCAGCCTCCTGACCTGCCTTGCTGTGGCGGTGCTGGGCTTCTGGCTGATGCTTTCCCAGGCGGCGGTCCTTGCGGGGAAGGATTCGAAGATGTTCATCCGGGCGAAAGCCCCTGCAAAGGAGGCGCAGTAAATGAAAACTAAACTGAAAAGCACGACCCGGATCTGCCTGATCATCTCCGCCATTATTATGCTGGCGGCGCTGACACTTTCCCTTGGGTGGCAGGGCGCGCGGCCCAGTATGGACATTGCCGGCGGCCTTCAATTGGAATATCAGATGAATGGGGCCTTTGAACCGGAAGATGCCAAGGCGGCCCTTACAGCCCAGGGTGTGGAGCAGTTTGAAGTATCCAAAGCCGGTGCGGATCAAACCGTGCTTGCGGTCCATGTGGAAGGTGTCCCGGCAGACGGCCTTGCGCCGCTGCGTGCGGGGCTTGAGCAGGCGCTGAAGGCCAAGTATCCTTCCATGGATGAAAAGAATGTTCAAGTGCGCTTTGAAAGCGCCGACGCCGGGGCGGCTTTGAAGGGCAACGGCATTTTCCTGATGATCCTGGCCGGGCTTTTGATGTTCGGGTACATCTATTTCAGGTATGACTTCAGCTTCGCGATGGCGGCCCTTTTCGGGCTTGTCCACGACGTGCTGATCATGCTTTCCCTGACGGTGATCCTGCGCTCCTTTGTGAGCCTTGGCGACCAGTTCACCGTGGCCGTGTTTGCCGCTATATTTGCCAGCACCCTCTATAGTGCGGTGGTGTTCCGGCGCGTGATGGAAAACCGCAAGGCACTCCGGCATAAGGCCCTTTCCGTAGTGGAAGTGGCGGAAAAGTCCATTAAGGAGAGCAAGGGCCGCCTCATCGGCATTGCGTTGCCCTTGGTGCTCATGCTGGTCACCCTGGCCATCATTGGCACGGGGGATGCCCGGGCGTTTGCCTGGCCCGCCGCGATCGGGATCCTGTCCGGTCTGTACAGTGCGCTGTTCATCAACGGCTACATCTGGGCTCTGATGGAGTCCAACAGCTCCAGCGAAAAGGAAAAGACCGAAAAGGCGTAATGTCTTATTAAAAAGAGCGTTCTTCCGGCTTTGCTGGAAGAACGCTCTTGTCACATTTATTGAAAGCGGGAGGGAAACGATGCTGCGCTTTGTAAAACGGAAGGCCCCGAGCCTTACGCGGGCGGAAGGATTGCCTCCCTGGCTCAGTGAGCTTTTGGCTTTGCGGGGCGTGGATACCGCTCAAAAGGCGCAGGCGTTTTTGCATCCCTCCCTGGACCAACTCCACGATCCGTTTTTGATGCGGGGAATGGGGGAAGCCATTGGCCTTATTCAAAGAGCCATCAACGAAAACGAAGCCATCGTCGTCTATGGGGATTACGATGTGGACGGCGTATGCGCCGCTGTGATGATGACAAGCGCCCTGCGCCTGCTGGGCGGCCACGCGGACTACTATATCCCCAGCCGCCATGAGGAAGGCTACGGGCTGAATGAAGACGCGGTGAAAAAGCTGTCGGAGAAATACCGCCTGATGATTACCGTGGACTGCGGGATCACAGCCATCAAGGAAACAGACTTGGCCAAGGAGCTTGGGATGCTCGTAATCATCACCGACCACCATCAGCCGGGGCCGGAGCTTCCTTTAGCCGACGCGGTGCTCAATCCGCTGATTTCCGGCTACCCCTTCCCGCACCTGTGCGGCGCGGGGGTGGCGCTGAAGGTCTTGCAGGCCCTGGGCGGGCTTGGGCTGTGCGCGGAATACATCGATCTTGCGGCCCTGGCCACCGTGGCGGATCTTGTCCCACTCCTTCATGAGAATCGGGCCATCGCAGCCGTGGGCCTTGCCGCTGCGGCGGACACGCAAAAGGTAGGGCTTCGCGCGCTGATGGAAGTTGCGGGGATACAGCCCGGCAGCCCGCTTACCTCCTCCCAGGCGGCCTATCAGCTGGCGCCGCGCCTCAATGCCGGGGGGCGGCTTCAAAGCGCCTCCCTGGGGGCCGAGCTTTTGCTGACGGAGGACGAGCAAAGAGCCCGGGAGCTGGCCCTTGCGCTCAATGAACAGAACGAAATGCGCCGGAAGCTGGAGGCAGACATCGTAGCCCAAGCCATCGCCCTGGTGGAGCAAGATACGAGTTTTGCGGACGATGCGGCTATCGTGGTGATGGGGGAGTGCTGGAACAGCGGCGTGATCGGGCTGGCGGCTGGGCGGCTTGTTCAGCGGTTTTACAAGCCCAGTATCGTGCTCTCCCAAAATGGGGAGGAATGCGTGGGCAGCGTCCGGTCCATCCCCGGGGTGAACATCCATCAAATGCTATCCATGTGCAAGGACCTGTTTGTGCGTTTTGGCGGCCATGAGCAGGCTGCGGGGCTCACCATCCCCACCCGGCATGTGCCTGAATTCCGGCATCGGTTGAACAAGGCCATTCGGGAAAACTGCGCGCCGGAAGTCTTTATTCCCTTTGCGGAATACGACCTGGTCCTCCCTCTTTCCCAGGTGGACCTTCCTATGGCGCGGACCCTCGCGGGACTGGAGCCCACCGGTATGGGCAATCCGGAGCCGGTATTTTTGCTTCACAATGCACAGGTACAGGACATGCGCCCGGTGGGCCGGGACGGAGCGCATTTGAAGTGCTCGCTTTACCAAAGCGGCACGCTAAAGGACGCTATCGGCTTTCAAATGGGGCCTTTGGCCAAGGATTTGCCCGAACGGACGGACGTGCTGTTTTCCCCGCAGATCAACGAGTACTTGGGCAGTGTGAAGGTGCAATGCCTCTTAAAGCATGTTCTGCCCGCGGATGAGGCGGAGGATGTGGCCGCTCCCGCTCCAAGGAAAACCTTTCATCAGGAAGGCTTGCAGGAAAATACGGCGCTTGCGTAGAATGATGGCAAGATGCTTAAAAATAATTTGCGGAAAGGAGGCCGGCTATGAGCGCTTACAACACCTATGAATGCATGCCCCTGGACCAGATGCTTGCCAGGATCCAAAAGTACCATCCGGGCGACAGCTACCAGCTGGTTCAAAAGGCGTATGAGTATGCCCAGAACGCTCATGCTGGCCAACTGCGAAAAAGCGGCGAGCCGTATTTTACCCATCCCGCCTTTGTGGCCAGCATCTTGACCGAGCTTTCGATGGACGCCCCCACCCTTGCCGCGGGGCTTCTGCACGGTACGGTGGAGGACTGCGAAGGTGTATGCCTGCCCAACGTACAGCAGGAATTTGGGGAAGAAGTGGCCCGGCTGGTGGACGGCGTCACCAAGCTTTCCAAACTGGATTTTGCCGACCGGGAAGAGCAGCAGGCGGAAAGCTTGCGCAAGATGATCCTGGCCATGTCCAAGGACATAAGAGTCGTTTTGATCAAGCTGGCCGACCGGCTGCACAACATGCGCACGCTGAAATTCCAGCCGGAAGCCAGGCAGGTGGCCATCGCCAGGGAGACCCTGGATATCTACGCCCCGCTGGCGCACAGGCTTGGGGTGTTCGCCATCAAGCAGGAGCTGGAGGACCTGTCTCTTCGCTACATCGACCCCGCGGGCTACCAGGACGTGGCCCAAAAGGTGGGCATGAAGCGGGCCGAGCGGGAGGAGAATATCCGCCTGGTGATTGCGGAACTTTCCGCCAAGTTGGATGAGCAGCACATCCATTACGATATCGACGGGCGGCCCAAGCACCTGTACAGCATCTACCGCAAGATGGTGCTTCAAAACAGGCCCTTTGATCAAATCTATGACCTCATCGCCATCCGGGTGCTGGTGGATACCGTGCCGGACTGCTACGCGGTGCTGGGCATCGTGCACACTCTGTGGAACCAGATGCCGGGCAGGTTCAAGGATTATATCTCCGTACCCAAGGCCAACATGTACCAAAGCCTGCATACTACGGTGGTGGGCGGGCGCAAGATGCCCTTCCCCTTTGAGGTTCAAATACGCACCTGGGAGATGCACCGTATCGCGGAATTCGGCATCGCCGCCCACTGGCGCTATAAAGAAGGCAGTCAAAATGCCAGCGACCTTGACAGCAAGCTGTACTGGCTGCGCCAAATACTCGACTGGCAGAACGAGACACGTGACAGCCGCGAGTTTATTGATTCGCTAAAAACTGACTTGTTCAGCGAGGAAGTGTTTTTGTTTACCCCCAAGGGGGATGTGGTGAACATGCAAAAGGGGGCCACGCCCCTGGACTTTGCCTACCGTATCCACAGCGCCGTGGGCAACAGCTGCGTGGGGGCCAAGGTCAACGGCCGCATCGTGCCCCTGGATACCATTCTGGAAACAGGGGACCGGGTGGATATCATCACCTCCTCCGCCTCCAAAGGCCCCAGCATGGACTGGCTGAAGGTCGTCAAGACCCAGCAGGCCAAGGCCAAGATCCGCCAGTTTTTCAAGCGCGAGCTTCGGGGTGAGAATGTTCAAAAGGGCAAGGACATGATCGAGCGGGAGGCCAAGCGCCGGGGCGTTCAGCCCTCCGCCATCTTAAAGCCCGAATATTATGAAGGCATTCTCAAAAAGTATGGATTCTTCGAATTGGATGATATTTATGGCGCGGTAGGGTACGGGGGCATGGCCTCCACCTATGTGGTCACCAGGCTCCTGGAGGAGCAGCGTCTCCGTGAAACGCCTGCGCCGCCCAAGCTTCCGGAGGTCACCCCCCAGGAGGCGACGAGGAACCCGGGCAAGGCCACCCATGGCATCTATGTCAAGGGCGAATCGGGGATGCTGGTGCGCTTTGCCAAGTGCTGCAGCCCCGTGCCGGGAGACGATATCGTGGGCTACATCACACGTGGCCGGGGCGTCACCATCCACAAAGCGGACTGTGTGAATGTAAATGCGGGCGCGGGCGAGCAGGAGCGGATGGTGGAGGTCAGCTGGGCCGAAGAAAACGCCGGGAACTTTGATGCTGGCATCCAGATCATTTGCTACGACCATGTGGGATTGCTGGGAGAACTGGCTACTTTCATTGGCGAAATGAACGTGCCCATTAGCGCGGTGAGCGCCAAGTTCAATACCAAGAGCAAGACAAGCGCCATTACCTTGGTGATCCAGGTCAATAGCCGCCAGCAGCTGGATAAGGTGATCAAGCAGCTGCAAAGGCGGTCGGATGTGGTGGAGGTTTATAGAGGCGTGAACTAATTATTAGAGAGGATATCGTGCTTACGGGCGCGACCAAAGGGCTTTCCGGTCGCCCTTTTGAAACCATCGGGCGCCATCTTTTTACATGTTTCATAATTCGAATAGCGGCGATTATCAATCGCCCGCTATATCGCCAATAGCCTTATAGGATAGTGCAAGGATATTATCAAAAGAAACGGAGCAATCTCCCTCATGCGCTGTGTTGTACAAAGGGTCTCCTCCGCCTCCGTGGCAATCGACGGAAAAATCGTGGGCCAGATCGGCCGGGGCCTGATGGTCCTGGTGGGCGTGGCTGCGGGGGATGGAGAAAAGGACGTCAAATACATGGCAGACAAGCTGCCCAACCTGCGCATCTTTGAGGATGAGCAGGGAAAGATGAACCTTTCCGTATTGGATACGGGCGGAAGCGTCCTTGCGGTGAGCCAGTTCACCCTTCTGGGGGACGCCAGGGGCGGGCGGCGGCCCAGCTTTATTGAGGCTGCCCGGCCTGAAGTGGCCAACCCTTTATATGAAGAACTGGTAAAGCTCCTGCGGGAAAGCAGCCTTATAGTGGAGACGGGCGTTTTTCAGGCGGAAATGGCCGTATCCCTGGTCAACGACGGACCGGTAACGCTTTTGTTGGACAGCCGGAAAAATTTTTAGGAGAACCCATGCCAGATAAGCTGCAAATTACGACCTTGGCGGTGGGGCCTATCGCCGCCAACTGTTATATTATTTCCTTGGAAGGCCGGGACGACTGCGTGCTCATCGACCCCGGGGCGGAGCCGGAACGAATCCTTAAAACCGCCGGGGAAAAGAGCGTGGCCGCCGTTTTTTTGACCCATGGGCACTTTGACCATATCGGCGGGGTGAATGGCGTGCTTTCGCAGGATACGCCCCTGTATATTCATCCCCTGGATGAGATCATGCTAAGAGATCCGGAAAAGAGCTTTGCCATCATGGCGGGAGTAACGTCCATCATTCAAGCGAAAGCCACACCAGTACAGGAAGGGGATGTAATCAGGGCGGCGGGCATCGCCTTTGCCGTGCTGCACACCCCCGGGCACACTCCCGGCAGCGTGTGCTATCTGGTGGGGAGTGCGCTGTTCACCGGGGATACCATGTTCCGCCACGGCTATGGCCGCACAGACCTGCCCGGGGGAAGCTGGGACGATATGTACCAATCTATGAAGCGACTTTTGGCGATGCAAAAAGAAGTGGAAGTCTATCCGGGCCATGACGACCCTACCACCATTGGCCTGGAACGAGGGAATTTTAGATGAACGTGGCGCTGTATACCCCTCTACCCACACTTTCAGCGGAGATGGCGGATGTGATCCGCCTATTTTATGGGGAGATCGGCTTGACGGTGAATACCGGGGAAGAGGAAGCGGACTTTTGTCTGCGCCATGAGCTTGCGGAAGAAGACGGCGTTTGGCGGTGCGGGTTCACGATAATTCGGCGGGGGCAAGCCCCCGCCCTACACGAGGAATCCTCTCCGGTTCCCCAGGGGGATGGGCAGGGGCTTTTGTACAAGCGGCTGCGCAAGCGGCTATGCAAGCAAACGCTATATGAACTGCTCAAGGTGGAGACAGGTTTTCATCCGCCCTGGGGGTCTCTTACGGGCATCCGCCCAACAAGGCTTGTCTATGAGACCATGAAGGACGGGCTTTCCGTAGACGATGCAGCCAGGCAGGTGGGTGAGACCTTTGACCTTGATTCGGAGAAGGCATCGCTGCTTTCGGATATCGTCAAAGTCCAGCTGAAGCTGCCGCCCCCTAACCCCATGGAGGCGGACGTGTATATCGGCATCCCATTTTGCCGCACCCGTTGCGCATACTGCTCCTTTTTGAGCGGCGAGCTGGGGAATGGCCGCCAGGTGGCGCCCTACGTGCAGGCACTCATGCGGGAAATGGAATTCACCGCCCGGCTTATGAGGGACAAGGGACTTGCCCTGCGGGCGGTGTATGTGGGCGGCGGAACGCCCACCGCGCTGGACTTGCCTTCCTTTCGCCAGGTGATGGAGGCCATGGCGGCATATTTTCCTGGAGCCCGGGAAGTTACGGTGGAGGCCGGCCGGCCCGATTCCATTACCCGGGAAAAACTGCAAATAATAAAAGACGTGGGGGG
>JAEWAH010000339.1 GCA_023391725.1 Bacillota bacterium
AAAGACCCCGATCTGCGTTACCGCCAGCGGTATCTGGACATGATCGTGAACCCCAAGGTCCGCGATGTGTTCCGCATGCGCTCCAAGATCATCAATGCCATCCGTGAATTTCTCGATAATCACGGCTACCTGGAAGTGGACACCCCCGTGCTGCACACCCTGGAGGTAGGGGCAGCGGCCCGCACCTTCAAGACGCATCACAACACCCTGGATATCGATATGTTCCTGCGCGTCGAGACGGAGCTGTATTTGAAGCGGCTCATCGTGGGCGGGTTCGACCGGGTGTACGAGGTAGGCCGCATCTTCCGCAACGAGGGAATGGACGCCACCCACAATCCGGAGTTCACTTCCGTGGAGACCTACCAGGCCTACGCCGATTATAAGGAAATTATGTGCATGGTGGAGGAGCTCTACGAGTTCGTGGCTCTGAAGCTGTTGGGCACCACCCAAGTGCCCTACCAAGGCGAAGTCATCGAGCTTAAAGCCCCTTGGCGCAGGCTTACCATGGCCGAGGCGGTCAAGACGTACAGCGGCGAGGATTATTACACCTGGGACAGCGATGCGGCCGCCCGGGAAGTGTGCAAAAAGCGCGGCGTGTTCGTAGAAAAGAATGCCGTAAAGGGCGACTGCCTGGCGGCGCTGTTTGATGAGTTTGCCGAAGACAAGCTTATCCAGCCCGTCTTCATCACTGATCATCCCGTGTCCATCTCGCCCCTTGCCAAGCGCAAGGCCGACGAGCCGGATATGACCGAGCGGTTCGAATATTTCATCACCTGCCGCGAGATGGGCAACGCCTTCTCCGAGCTTAACGACCCTATCGACCAGCGCAAGCGCTTCGAGGATCAGGTGGCGCTGCGAAAGACCCAGGGCATCACCGCCCAGGTGGATGAGGATTTCGTGAACGCTCTGGAATATGGCCTGCCCCCCACCGGCGGTCTTGGCATCGGGCTTGATCGGCTGGTGATGCTCTTAACCGACAGCCCCTCCATCAGGGACGTGCTGCTGTTCCCAACCATGAAACCCAGGGAATAAGTTGCCAAGCCAGAAAGGACCCTGACCATGTCCATCAAAACGCCTATTACCGCCCGGGCACTGCGCAACCATTTCACTTACGGGAGCTGGAAGTACCTGCTCCTGGTGGTTGCGGCCGTGTTCGGGTGGAACCTTATCTACACCACCACGCAATACCGCCCGCCGGATGAAAAGAAGATCGACTTTTACGTGGCCGCCAATGCCGCCGATACCGACGCCATGAAGGCTTGGCTGGAAGCGGCGCGTATTTCCGATTTTCCCGACATGGAGCTCATCGATCCCTATATCATCCTGGAGGGGGGCGAGGATTACGCCGCCCAAATGCAGCTTTCCACGTACGTCATGGCCGGGGAAGGCGACGTTTACCTCCTGGAGGCCGACCGCTTCAAAAGCTTTGCCGCACAAGGCGCCATGCTGCCGCTGGATCAGTACGTTGCCGATGGTACAATCGAAACGCAGGGGATCGACCTTGGCTCCGGCTATGTGACAATTGAGGAAACGGGCGAGCGCGCTTTAGTGGGCATCCCTGCGGATAGCCTCTTTGGCCTTCTCAACCATTTCAATGTGGATTGCCGGGGAAAAGTGCTTTGCGTGACGGTTCGAAGCGGCAACGAAGCAAATGCCGTGAAGTTTGTAGATTATCTTTTGAAGCATATGCAGGAACCGGCGCCCGACTGGCTGACCGCGCCTGTCCAACAACCTTGACGATTGGGCGAATTTCCCTCGCACCCTTTTCCACTTGCCCGCATAGGAATGAAAAAAGAAAGGGCATACAGTATATTTTTCCAGCAAACCGGTCAAACTGGAACTGGAAAACCAGTGGAAGGGGGAAATCCAAATGCAAAAATGCATCCTTTGCGGTAAGGAATACCCAGCCGGCCTGCATGTGCTGGGGTGCCTGATCTGCTTTCCGTGCGAGAAACAGCTCCTTTTGCCTGACGGCGTCCAGCGGCTTTCCGCTTCGCGGCGGCGCAGGCTGGGCCAGTGGGTGAGGACCGCGCAGATGGAAAGTCCGATGCTACATAGGTGCCGGCGCCTCTCCTGATGTACCGCTTTCGGTTTCAGCTTTCCAAGGCTAATAGCTGATGCTCTTGGACATGGCGGAACCGGATCATCAAGGGTTCATCACCAAAAAAGGAAGGCCATCAGACGCATTCTTTCGGGGATGCGTTTTTTGTTGCGGGTAAAAGGGATGGATCTGCGTCTTGCGATGATTTAACGTTGCGGTCTAAATTAGTTCAAGCCATTATTTTCGGCTGCATGAGATAAGCCAACCAAAAGCCTTCCCCTCTTTTGAGGGGAAGGTGCCGACGAAGGAGGCGGAGGAGGTGGCGTTTCCCGCCTTCCGCCATTCCCCTCCAGAGGAGGGGTGGCCCCGAGGGCCGGGTGGTTGATACGTACGCGAGGCGCCAGATGATGAGGGCCCTCCTTCCCCGCCAAACTTGCTTTTTCCCGTCTCCCCTAGTACAATAACTTGGAAGGTGAGAAACATGACCGCTGCCCGCCCCATGAAGGAGATGCTGGACACCCTGGCCCCGCGCGTGAGTCTTCACATGCCCGGCCACAAGGGGAAACCCCTCTTTGGGGAGGGAAACTCCTTTCAAGCGGACACGACAGAACTACCCGTCACCGACGACCTGTACGCGCCGTCCGGTGCTATCGCCAAAGCGCAATCGCTCATGGCCGATGCCGCAGGGGCGGGGCATTCGCTGATGCTTACCGGCGGCGCCACGGCGGGCATCCACGCTATGATGATGTACGCATTGCGCCCTGGGGAGACGGTCATCCTGCCCCGGAACGCACATCTGTCCGTGATCAACGCCTGCATCCTTGGAGATATTCATCCGGTTTTTGTGCCCTGCTCCATCACGCTAGACGGCTACGCCCACGTGCCGGCGGAAAGCTTTTTGCAGGCGATCCAGGAAAGCCCCCAAGCCCGGGCGGTCCTTGTGACCAGGCTGGATTACTACGGCGGGATGGTCCCCCTGGAACGCATCGCCAGGGCCGCCCACGATGCGGGGATGCGCCTTCTAGTGGACGAGGCCCACGGCGCGCATCTTCCCTGGATGGAAGGGATAAAAAGCGCGGGCGCTTGCGGCGCGGATTTGTGGGTGCAGTCGGCCCATAAAACGCTCCCGGCACTCACCGGCGCCGCCTGGCTCCACCTGAAACAAGAGGAAGATGAGAATCGCGCACGGCGGATGCTTCGCATGGTCCAAACGTCAAGCCCCGGATTTTCTATTTTGAAATCTCTGGACGACGCCCGGGCCTGGATGGAAGACAACGGCAGGCAGGCGCTATTTGACCTTCAACAGCTGCTTCAGGAAATCCGTTTACAGATGCAATCCTGGGGATATCGCGACGCTCATGAGATCTGGCGGAACCTGCCTCTTTCCTTTGACCCCACGCGGCTGGTCATTGATGCCCCTCAGGGCGGATACGCGCTGGCCCAAAGCCTGCAAAAGCAGGGCATCGATGTGGAGATGGCGGATGAGCGCCGCGTGGTGTGCATCTTTACCGTGATGGACGGGCCGGAAACGGCGGAACGGCTGTTGAGCGCGCTTTTTAGCAGCGCATGCCAGCCCAAACTTCAGCCGGATAACAAGCCAACGGCCTTCCCGCTGCCCCGGCGATTGATGCCTCTTCGGCAGGCGGCATTGTCCGATTTACAAACAGTATCTTTTAAAGAAGCGGTAGGCCGGACCGCAGGAGCCAGCGCAGGGCTGTATCCCCCCGGCATCCCCCTGGTCACCCCGGGAGAGGAGATCACCCCCGAAGTGGTATCTTTGATCGCTTCCGCCCCGCCAGAATCCCGCTTCGGCCTTTCAGCCGGGCAGTTCTTATGTGTGCAATGATTTTTACGGAGGCTGTAAATCACATGGCGGATTTTCCTTATGAGGCTGTTTTGTTTGACCTGGATGGAACGCTGACCCGCTCGGAAGAGGGGATCTTCAACTGTGCCCGTTACGCCCTTCAAAAGATGGGCCGCGAGATCCCCGGGGAGGATGTGTTCCGGCGCTTCATCGGGCCGCCGCTGTATGTATCCTTTCGGGACCTGATGCATATGAACGACGCGGAATGCCTACAGGCAATCGCCTATTATAAGGAGCGGTACGGCGATGTTGGGCTGTATGAAAACGCCGTGTACACCGGTATCCGCCCGCTTTTGAAAGCCCTCAAAAACAGGGGCGTCTACCTGGCCGTGACCACCGGCAAGCCCCAGGGGCCCACGGAGAAGATCCTCGATCACTTCGGCCTTGCGAAGTTTTTTAACGCTGTGGCAGGCACGGGAGAACTGGACAAGGATGGCGGAAAGCGTGCCCAGATTGCGCGTGTATTGCCGGAAAATTACCGCCGCGCCGTGTTGGTGGGGGACAGCCCCTATGATGTGCGCAGCGCTCATGAATCGGGGATCGATTGCATCGCCGTGACCTATGGTTACGGGACGAAAGAGGAATTGCTTGCCGAAGGTCCCACGCATCTGGCGGAATCCGTGGCAGAGCTTACCGCGCTTCTTTGCCCCGATGCCAAGCCTGAGCGGGGCTTCTTCCTCTCGGTGGAAGGGCTGGACGGCAGCGGGAAGACAACGCAGGTGAACATGCTGGAAAAGAACCTGCGCGACTATGGTTTTGACGTGCTGCGCACCCGGGAGCCCGGCGGCTGCCCTATTTCGGAAAAGATCCGGGAAGTGGTACTGGACATTAAAAATCTTGGCATGAGCGCCACCTGCGAGGCGCTGCTCTATGCGGCCTCCCGCGCCGAGCATGTGGTCCAGGTGATCCGCCCGGCACTGGAAGCGGGAAAAGTGGTGCTGTGCGACCGGTTTGTGGATTCCAGCATCGCCTACCAGGGCGGCGGCCGGAATCTTGGTGTGAAAGAGGTGGCAGCCATCAACGCGCCGGCCATCAATGGGCTGCTCCCCGACTGCACGGTCTATCTGGATATCGGCCACAAAGAAGCCATTTCGCGAAGGCGCCGGGCGACGGATCTTGACCGTATAGAGGTCGAAGGAGACGCCTTCCACGCCCGGGTGGAAAACGCCTTCCGGGCGCTGGCAAAAGAATATGCCGCCCGGTACGTGGTGGTGGACGCCAGCCAGCTCCCCCAGAAGATCGGGGAAGAAGCCTTCGCAGAGGTGTTCCGGCGGCTTGGGGCACGGGAGGCATGAGCATGGAGCGCATCGTGGTGGGCATGTCCGGCGGCGTGGACTCCTCCGTATCGGCGCTGCTTCTAAAGCAGCAGGGCTATGATGTCGTGGGCGTGTTCATGAAGAATTGGGAGGAGCAGGACGAGAACGGCGTTTGCACCGCGGAAGAGGACTGGCGCGACGTGCAGGCAGTTTGCGATAAAATTGGCATTCCCTACTATGCCGTCAACTTTGCCAAGGAGTACAAGGACCGGGTCTTTTCTTATTTTTTGTCGGAATATAAGGCCGGGCGCACGCCCAATCCGGACGTGCTGTGCAACCGGGAGATCAAGTTCAAGGCATTTCTTGATTTTGCCATGAAGCTGGGGGCCGAAAAGATTGCCACCGGCCATTTTGCCAACCTGGGCACCGAGGACGGGAAATTTCAACTCCTGCGCGGCCTGGATACGAACAAGGATCAAAGCTATTTCCTATACATGCTGGGGCAGCATCAGCTTTCACGCGCCATGTTCCCCGTGGGCAAGCTGACCAAAGCGCAAATCCGGCAGATCGCCCGGGAGGCGGGGCTGCCTGTGAGCGAGAAGAAGGATTCCACCGGAATTTGCTTTATCGGCGAACGGGATTTCAGGGCCTTCCTGCAAACATATCTGCCTGCCCGGCCCGGTCCGATGCGCACCATGAGTGGTGAAACCGTGGGCCGGCATGAAGGGCTCATGTATTACACCCTGGGCCAGCGCCGTGGTCTTGGCATCGGCGGCCGTGGCGATGGCCGCAGCTGGTTTGTGATCGGCAAAGACCTTCAAAACAATGTGCTTCTCGTGGCCCAGGGGGAAGATCATCCCATGCTGTACGCCACGTGCGCCACGGCTATCCAGCCTACCTGGATCGCGGGTCATCCGCCTATGGATAAGGGGGGACCCCTTATCTGTACCGCTAAGTTCCGGTACCGGCAGCCTGATCAAGAAGTGAGTGTTCTTATAGAGGAAGATCATTTGATGGTCACGGCACATGTTCCGCAGCGGGCCATCACACCTGGACAGAGCGTCGTTTTCTATCAGAACGAGGTTTGTTTGGGCGGCGCGGTGATCAAGGATGTGCTGGACAGCGGATATCAGGCGGAAACAATCCGGCAGAAAACCGAATAATATAGGAAAGAAAGCATCAAAATATTGTGGTGATGGCGAATGAAAACACCCACATTTAGATGGCTTGTTCACCTGTTCTTTTTGGCAAAAAAGAACGCATAAAAATCTGAATTTGGGTGTTGACAAAGCATTATCGCCGTGCTATCATAATCAAGCTCGCTTCAAACGAGCGCCGGACCTTGAAAACGATACAGAGTCGAGAGACTCAAGAAGAGA
>JAEWAH010000001.1 GCA_023391725.1 Bacillota bacterium
GCTGTGGTGTGGCGGGATTCAGGCCCTCGCCCTGCATTCGCGTGCTTCATTTTTGAAATGGTACCATGATGAAAAATGACTCCGCCGTTTTATCAAAAACAAAAGCCTGCTTGCAATGCAAGCAGGCGTGTTTTGTATATCTGTGTGAATCAGGCTTCGCCCGACTTGGAGGGCAGGGCCCGGGCCACGTTGCCGCTGCGCAGGCAGCGAGTGCACACGTTCATCCTCAGGGGACGGCCGTTCACCACTACGCGGACATTCTGCACGTTGGGAGCCCAAAGGCGGCTGCTCTTGCGGTTGGAATGGCTGACTTTGTGGCCATTCATCGCACCCTTTTCACATACTTCACAAAACTTGCCCATCAATAACACCTCCTTTGGGATCTTGCACGCATCAAAGCGAAATTCATTTTATCACCATTGCAAACCATTTGCAAGCGTTATTTTTCTGTCACCGCGGTTTTTGACGGAAGGTTTACCAGAAAAATGCTCAAAACGATAACAAGTCCACCCGCCAGCTGCATCGGCGTCACCCGCTCATTCAGGAATGCGACGCCGCCCAGGATGGTCACCACAGGGATCAGGTTGATGAAAATGGCCGACGCCACGGGGCTTAAGTGCTTCAGTGCGTCGCCGTACAGGAAATAACACAGGGCGCTGCACACAAGGCCCAGCCCCGCAACAGACAGCCATCCGCTGATGGGCACAGGCTGCCACGAGCCTTTTTCCATCAGCGAAAGCGGGAGGAGCGTGATGAGTCCCGCCAGCCCCTGCCAGGCGTTCATAGCAAGGCTGGAATAGCGGGTGCGCAGATTCCGGCTCACAAAGATGTAGCCCACCCAGGTAAGGCTGGCGCCCATCACCAGTACGTCCCCTAAAAGGGAAGCCTGGCCTTCGGTCCCCCCAAAGCGCACCACCAGCCATACGCCCAGCAGCGAAAGTATCGAGCCCAGCCCCTGCCGGGGAAGCAGCCTTTGCTTCATCGCCAGCGCGTCCGTAATCAGCGTGAGCACCGGGATAGCGGCCAATATCAGCGAAGCGTTCACCGCGGTGGTCAATTTGATACCCTGGTACTCAAACAGATAGTACAGCGTGATGCCCAGCATCCCCGATACGAGTACGGGCAGGATGTCCCGCTTTTCCAAACGCATCTTTTTTTCCTTTAGGAATACCGCGGGGACAAGAACCAGCACCGCCACTACGTATCGCATAAACGCCAGCGTCATGGGCGAAAAGCCCACGTTCAGGGCGTGCTTGCTTAAGATAAAGGATAGTCCCCACATGGTGTTCACAAATACCATGCTGATATACGATCGCGACCGTGACATGGCTCCCGCCCCCCTTTGCGTAAACAAGGGGCATCATATCATGTTTTGTATACAAGCGCAAGAAAAGAGCGTTCCTCCCTCCCATTAAACAATCCTTGCGGTTAACGCCCATCCCGAGTAAAATAGAATAGAAAGAAACAAAAAAGGACAATCTGCCATGCACATTGTACTGGTAGCCCCGGAGATCCCGCAGAACACCGGCAACATCGCCAGGACCTGCGCCGCCACAGGCGCGATGCTCCATTTGGTGAAGCCTCTTGGTTTTTCCCTGTCCGACAGGTATTTAAAGCGCGCGGGGCTGGACTACTGGCACATGATGGATTACAGGGTCCACGAGGATTTCAAATCATTCCTTGCGGCGTGTACGCCCGCGCGCATGCATTTTGCCACCGCGAGGGCGGCAAGGAACTACGCGGAAGTTTCGTATGGGCCTGACGATTATTTGATCTTCGGCTGCGAATCAAAGGGTTTATCTCAGGAAATGGTGGAGCAGGAGTATGAAAACTGCATCCGCATCCCCATGCGGCCGGGGGCCAGGTCGCTGAACTTAAGCAATTCCGTGGCGGTGGTGCTGTTTGAGGCGCTTCGCCAGCAAGGTTTCCCGGATCTTCGGGCCCAGGGGAAGCTGAAAAGCGATTCTCCCGAACCCGCGGCATGGATGGATTATTTATAAGCTTGCCATTCGTTATATAAGTGGAAGATACCCCGAAGGAGGGTTTTCATGAGACATTACGAGTACGATGACGATATCGATTATCTGCCGGAAGATCCGCAGGAGCGGCGCGCGGCGCACATCGGGCGGATGCGGGTGGCCGCAGGCGTCATGGATTTCCTGGGCGTGGTGGCCGGGATGGTGGCGGTGCTGGCGCTTGTGGCGCTGCTCATCAGCCTTGTCAGTTGGCTGATGGCGGACATGAGCCAAACGTTCACCGTGCTTCAGCATCGGCTTCAATAAACGCAAAAGCAGGCAAGCCATTCTTTCGGGATGACTTGCCATTTTCTCATAAGGACATACTAAGGAGGGAGCAAAGCGGATGATACGCGCCTCCTGGGAGGAACTTCATCAAAAGATCGAAGATTGCACGGCCTGCACTCTGGCGGAAGGCTGCACCCGCAAGGTGCCAGGCCAGGGCAGCCATGAAGCGCCCTTGATGCTCATCGGCGAAGGCCCGGGGGAAGTGGAAGACCGGGAAGGCCTGGCCTTCGTGGGCCCGGCGGGGCAGCTGCTCACCAAAATGCTTGCGGCCATCTCCCTTCCCAGGGAGCGGGTGTACATTTGCAACGTAGTGAAGTGCCGCCCGCCTAAAAACCGCGTCCCATTGCCGGAAGAAGCGGCAGCATGTTTGCCGTACTTGCGCATGCAGACGGCGCTTGTAAAGCCCAAGGTCATCCTGCTGCTTGGCGCCACCGCGGCCCGCACGGTGCTGGGGGATGAGATCCGCATCACACGTGACCGGGGCAAGTGGTTCGAGCGTAAAGCCGTATTCATGATGCCCACTTATCATCCCTCCGCGCTCCTGCGCGACCCGGAGAAAAAGAAGGAAGCCTGGGTAGATCTTCAGGCGGCCCGGGAAAAGCTGAAAGAATTGGGCGCATATCAGGATTTATGGGAGGACGGCAAGACATGAACGATGCCATGAAGGCGTTTCAGGGGCGGTGTTCCTCTTTTTTTCGGCCCCTGTGGCCCGGGGAGGATAAGGTGCTTGTCTTTGGCGAGGGGAAGACGGAAGGCCCCCGCCTGATGCTCATCGGGGAGGCTCCTGGCGAGCAGGAGGTGATGCAGGGCCGGCCCTTCGTGGGCAAGGCCGGCAAGAACCTCACCGCCTTTCTGGAATCGGTGCATTTAAATAGGGAAGATATATACATTTCCAACGTCGTTAAAATCCGCCCCACCAAAACGAGCGAAAAGGGGAGGATGAGCAACCGCCCCCCATCCCGGGAGGAGATCGGGCTGTTTCTCCCGTGGCTGAAGGAGGAAATTTTTCTTGTTTCCCCGGAGCTCATCGTAACGCTGGGGAACGTGGCGTTAAAGAGCCTGCTGGGCAAGGGCACCGTTGGGGAAATGCACGGGCGCTTCCACCGGGCGGAGCTTTCCCTGTCGGAAGGGAAGGCACGGGAATTTCAGCTGTTCGCGCTGTACCACCCGGCATCGGTGATCTATAACCATACCCTGGGCCAGGTGTACGCGGAGGATTTGAGCACGCTGGATACGGCGCTGAGGGCGGAGGGAACGGAAAAGATCTCGTCGTAAAGGAGATTTAGCGGGGAAACATACCCTGAATTAATTTAACGAAAATGGGTGGGATCCCGGCGCTTAAGCGCACCTCCAAAAGGCTTCCCCTTAGGGGGAAGCTGTCGCCCGCAGGCGACTGAAGAGGTGTCACAGCTACTTTGAGCAGACACCTCTTCCGCCTCCTTCCTTCCCGTCAAGGGGAAGGCTTTTGTGGGTTTGCCCCCTGCAACTGACAATCACTGGCTTGAATCCATCTTGAACCGCAAAACCAAATCACCATTTGCATAAGCAAAATCCTTTCATTTGATGCGCTTTGCGCAATCATCATCAAGCTCATTTCTCTAAAATCCTTCATAATCATCCCTCCCCATCTCCCTCATCTCAACATCCTCCAAACGACACTTCAATCATTCTCATGTATTTTTGATCCCTTTTTTGTTCCTGTGGGCGAAATTCATGGTATACTGTGCCCATAGGACAGGAGGCGATCTCATGTTGGATTTTATACTGGCAAACCTGCCTATCATCATGTGTTTCTTGGTGGGCGTAGGGCTGCTCATTGTGGAGGTGTTCCTGCCGGGCTTTGGCCTGCCGGGCATCGCCGGTATCATTTTGCAGTTTGTCACCATTTGGCTCACGTGGCTCAGCTACGGGCCTGTTGCGGCGCTGGGCATGACCATCGTGATCTTGGCGGTAGTAGCGATAGCGATTTCGATCTCCTTAAAATCCGCGGCCCGGGGCAGGCTTTCCAGATCGAATATCGTAAATCATCACCAGGAGAGCCTGAAGGAAGGCTACAACGCCACCGGGGACATGGAAGTGTTCCTGGGCAAGGAAGGGATCACATCCACGGTGCTGCGCCCGGCGGGCATTGCCGAGTTTGATGGCGTGCGCCTGAACGTAGTCTCCGAGGGCGAATTTATCAATGCCAACACATCGGTGCGCATCGAGCGGGTGGACGGCCCCCGGATCCTGGTGCGCCCCATTTCATAAGGATTTTTTCATCAGCGAACTTGCCCCGCGTGGCGACTTGGAAGAATAGGGAGGAGTTTACCCCATGGATGCAGCTATCTGGATCGTATTTCTTGGTATTCTGGCAATCATTGTTTTGACTGTTTTCTTCCGTTTTGTTCCCGTGGGGCTGTGGGTCAGCGCCCTGGCTTCCGGGGTGCATATCCCCATCAGCACCCTGGTGGGCATGCGCATCCGCCGCATACAGCCCCACCGGCTGGTGCTGCCCCTGATCAAGGCAAATAAGGCGGGCCTCAACCTGACCATCACCAAGCTGGAGACCCACTACCTGGCAGGCGGCAATGTGGATAAGGTGATCAACGCTTTGATCGCCGCCCAGCGCGCCAATATCCAGATGGCTTTTGAAAAGGCCTGCGCCATCGACCTGGCCGGCCGCGATGTGTTCAACGCCGTGCAGATGAGCGTTACCCCCAAGGTCATCGAAACGCCTGTTGTGGCCGCCATCGCCAAGGATGGTATCGAACTTCGTGCCAAGGCCCGTGTCACTGTGCGCACCAACATCGAGCGTCTGGTGGGCGGCGCCGGAGAAGAAACGGTCATCGCCCGCGTTGGTGAGGGCATCGTCACCACCGTAGGTTCCGCGGAAACGCATAAGCAGGTGCTGGAAAACCCGGACCTGATCAGCCGCACGTTCCTGAACAAGGGCCTGGACGCCGGCACCGCCTTTGAGATCCTTTCCATTGACATCGCGGATGTGGATGTGGGCCGCAACATCGGCGCGCAACTTCAGATGGACCAGGCGGAAGCCGACAGGCGCATCGCCCAGGCCAAGGCAGAGGAACGCCGCGCCATGGCCGTGGCCCGTGAACAGGAAATGAAGGCAGCCGTGCAGGAGATGCGCGCCAAGGTCGTGGAAGCCGAGGCGGAAGTACCCATCGCCATGGCCTCGGCCCTCAAGGAAGGCAAGCTTGGCGTGATGGATTACTACCAGATGCAGAACGTGATCGCCGATACGACCATGCGCGACGGCATCGCCAAGGCCAGCGCTCCCGCCACCCCGGCCGAAGAGCTGCACAAGAAATAAGCGGTTAGAAGCAATTCTTTGACATGGCAGGTGCGGGCGATCAATGATCGCCCTACACCTTTTGCAGGGCGCGACGACAACCACCCCGGATTAGCGCGGAACCAATCATTAGCTAGCGCGGCATCGTCAACCACCCCGTCGCTACGCGCCACCCCTCCACAGGAGGGGAATAAAGGCTCCTTTTGAAAGGAGCTGTTGAGCAAAGCGAGGCTGAGGATTGCATTCCGCACACTCCATTCCCCTCCCTGAGGGGTGGCGCGAAGCGAAGGGTGGTCAGTAGGGCGCCCACGGCGCTTCCATCCAACCGTCTTTTTTTGAACTGCCCTTAAAAGGGGGTAAATCCATGGAACTATTTATCCTGCTGGCCATCATCGGCATCATCAACACCGTCTTGAAAAACGCCAAGCGGCAGCAGCCTACCGGCAACCCGTCCCGCAGCCCTGCGCCGGATAAGCCCTGGCAGCGCATGCTGGGGGATCTGGCACAGACCATTGAGCAGGAAGTATCCGGAAAGAAGCCGCCCATTAAAACCATTGCTCCCATCTCCGGCGCCTTCCCGCCCCCGCCATCCACCTTGCAGGAGGGGGAGGCAGACGACCAGGAAGGGTATGGCTCCACTGCCAGCGTATCCGTTGTTTCTTCCCAATCGGGGGAGGGCAGCGTAAGACCGCAGGTCCCGCAGGCTGGGTGGCGCGGCAGCCTTCCCGGCACCGAAGGATCCATCGCCCTTACGGCGAACTTAGCGCCCCAGCCCGCTTCGACGGAGCCCGCGCCTGTTTCCCAAAGCGGTCTGGGCCTTACCTTTACGAAAGATGACCTGATCAAGGCCGTGGTGATGAATGAGGTCCTCACCCGTCCCCAGGATAGAAGAAGGCGGTGGGCCAGCCATTGAATGACATCCACGTTTTGATCGCCGATGATGACGCTGGCATGCGCACCGTGATGCGCCACATGATCGCCAAGGTAGAGGGCTTCTCCCTGGTGGGGGAGGCCGAGGATGGGCTCACGCTCATGGAGCTGGTGGAAAAACACCGGCCCCAGGTGGTTTTTCTTGATGTGGAAATGCCCAAGATGAGCGGCGTGGAATGCGCAAGGCTCATCCAGGATACGGACCCCGCCACGGTGATCATCTTCGCCACCGCCCACGACCAGTACATGGGCGACGCCTTTGAGGTGTACGCCTTTGACTACCTGCTCAAACCCTTCAAGGTGGAGCGGGTAATGCAAACGCTTAACCGGGCCCGTGACCGCATCACCCGCCGGGAGGAAAAACCCCTGCCCGCCTTGAAGCCCCGGAACCATGCGGCCGCAGGAAGGCTGATGCTGCACCATCGTGACGGCGTGAGCTTCCTTGATATGAAGGATATCCTCCTGGTGCAAAGGGAGGAACGGGCCACGGTGATCTATACTTCAGGGGAGGGCCGCTACGTCACCAGCGAATCCCTGGGGGATACGGAAGCAAGGCTGGACCCGCAGGTGTTCTTCCGGTGCCACAAGTCGTATATCATCAATCTCAGCCACATCAAGTCCATCACCCCCTATGGCCGCTGGACGTATGTGGTGCAGCTGAACGGCACCCAGCACGACGCCCTCATTACCCATGAGAAGTATGAGGAGCTGGAAAAGCTGTTTGCGTGAGCGGCCAAACATTTTGAGGGAGAAAGAACCTCATCAGTCGCCTTCGGTGACAGCTTCCCCTAAAGGGGAAGCCAAGGCCCCCCTTTTTCATATTGCCTTCCCCTTTAGGGGAAGGTGGCACGAAGTGCCGGATG